>JBATHL010000440.1:0-5633 GCA_049666745.1 Gammaproteobacteria bacterium | reverse complement strand
AGAATAGCTATATTTTATCCGCCCCTGAATTACCGCATCGGGAGCAGCGATGTCTGAACCAGATTTAGATTCGCTCGTCTACGTCTCTTCCGCGGTAAAGCTTTTGCGCCCTGAAGAAATTGAATATTTGTTAACCCGGGCACGAGAACGAAATGAAGAATACGGTATCACTGGTGTCCTGCTATACATCGGGGGTAACTTCATGCAGTACATTGAAGGTCCGGTGGGTAATCTTGAGCTCATATACAAGATAATTCGGGAAGACAAACAACACAGCGGAATAATTTTGGTAACTCGAGAAACTATTGAAGAACGAGAATTCGGCGATTGGTCAATGGCCTATGATACTAAGGACGCGCAGGGTTACGTCGGCTCCCAGGACGAGAAAGCGCTGTTTGAAAGGAATCTGGAACTCCCCGTAACAAATCCGAGTACAGCCCGTATCGTATTGCATAGTTTCTGGAACAGAAGTGGCTCCTAGCAAGCGCATATGGTCGAGTGTAGTGCCCGCCGGATGCGCACTTCGCCGCTAGGCCGGGCGTCAGGCGCACTGGCACGGAGAAATCATGAGAAAAATACTGGCAGTCCTGGCATGTTTGATAATAAGTGGTTGTCTAGGGATGCCGAAGAATGTCTTCCCGGTAGAGGGTTTCGAATTAGACAGGTACCTGGGGAAGTGGTACGAAATTTCAAGACTGGATCACTCTTTCGAACGAGGTCTTGAGAATATAACAGCTGAATATTCTTTGCGAAAAGATGGTGGAGTCAATGTTAAAAATCGGGGCTTCTCAGCTGCAGATAATGAATGGAACGAAGCTAACGGAAAAGCTTACTTCGTAAATAGCCCAGAAGAAGGATATTTGAAGGTTTCTTTTTTCGGCCCGTTTTATGGCTCATATGTTGTCTTCGAGTTAGATAAAGAGGATTATCAATATGCTTTTGTGTCTGGTCCGGATTTATCCTATTTATGGCTTTTATCGAGGACGCCGGTAGCGCCCGAAGAAGTCATCACTACCTTTATCGAAAAGTCAAAAGCTCTGGGATTCGATACCACCGAACTGATTATGGTGGACCAAAAACTATAACGTCTAATACCTAATAGAAATCCAGAAACAAATTTAACAGGCAACCCGGATAAAAAATCATGAGTAAAGTTCTCTCCCTTGTTCTAGCAGTATTGGTTACGGGTTTCTCTGCCAACTCAGTAGCATCGAGCGATACGAGGACACTCGTAGAATTGCCCGAAATGATGCAAGCACACATGCTATCCAATATGCGCGATCACCTGGTCGCCATAAATGAAATTCTTGTTTATCTGGGTAGTGGTGAACTGGATAAAGCTGCAGAAACCGCGGAGTATCGATTAGGCATGAGTTCACTGGAATCTCATGGGGCCGCTCACATGGCCAAATTCATGCCGGCAGGAATGCGCCAGGCAGGAACTGCTATGCACAAGGCAGCAAGTCGATTTGCATTAAAGGCACAGGAAGGTGGGGTGTTAGCAGCGTACAAGGCGCTGTCCGAAGTCACTTCTGCTTGTGTAGCATGTCACTCGGGTTACAAAGTCAAGTGAGATGCGCCACATAACAAGTCGCTGCAATAGGACAAAAACTCTTTGCACCCGCGGTTTGCCGCTGAAGCAAGGTACCAGGCGATTACAGGAAAACGGGGCACTATGGATCCAGCGTGGCATATAAGAAAGGCAATTCCCAAAGATTCCGATAGTCTTAAAAATTGCATGGTATCTGCATATGCCGTGTACGAGGAGCGTATGGGTGGGTTACACCTGCCTCCCATGGACGTGGATTACTTGTTCGAAATCAGGAACTACCCAACCTGGGTTGTCGAGTCGGAAGGTAACCTGCTTGGCGGATTGATTATGGTGTTCGAAAATGATCAGGCCTCAATAGCAAATATTGCTGTTGATCCCGGGTTTCAGGGGCAAGGTATCGGCAGCGCGCTAATGAGGTTCGCAGAATCAAAAGCTATAGAAAACGGCTTTGCCGAACTACAACTTGCTACTCATGCATTGCTAAATGAAAATATATCGCTATATCAGCATCTCGGATGGAAGGAAACCGGCAAAGATGAAAGCAGGATCTTTATGACGAAAAGGATATAAGTTTGCTAACTAAAAACTCGCCTGACAAACGTATGCAATCCTGCCAGGCGCTCGCGCAGCGGACACCCGGTCGCTGATTCCCATGAAAGCAATTGTGTATACAGAGTACGGGACGCCCGACGTTCTTCGAATCGAAGAAATAGAGAAACCAGTACCCGGGAATGATGAGGTGCTGATAAAAATCCAGGCAGCAGAAGCGACCAAGGCCGACTGTGAACTGCGGAGCTTTAATTTCGCGGTGAAGTGGTTTTGGCTGCCCTTGCGAGTTGCGATGGGTATAACAAAGCCAAGGAAGCAAGTATTGGGCGGATATTTTGCCGGGGAAGTGGAATCCGTTGGCAGAGACGTATCGAAATTCAAACAGGGAGACCATGTTTTCGGGACTACCAGCCTTCGCTTTGGCGCATATGGCGAATACGTGAGCCTGCCAGCCAGTTACACGGTTGTGCCGAAGCCGCATAATATGAATTTTGAAGAGGCGGCAGCGGTACCTTTGGGCGGATTGAACGCACTTCACTTCTTGAGAAAAGCGAATATCCGAAACGGGGAAAAGGTTTTGATTAACGGTGCCGGCGGTAGCATCGGCACTTTCGGAGTGCAGATTGCCCGGGCAATGGGGGCCGAGGTGACAGCAGTCGACAGCGGCATCAAGGAGCAAATGCTACGCCGCATCGGGGCTGAACATTTCTTTGACTATACCAGGGAAGATTTCACAAAAAACGGCAAAACCTACGACGTGATTTTTAACATGGTCGCCCGAAGCTCCTATTCCAGGTGTGTTAACTCACTCAACCCCGAAGGGCGATATCTAATGGGAAATCCTCGTATATCCGACATGATAAGATCCGTTATTACTTCCAGGTTCACCGATAAGACTGCGATTTTCGCCTTTGCCGGCGAAACGGAGGAAGAATTACTCGCACTTAAAGATATGATTGAGGCAGGTAAAATAAAATCGATCGTCGACAAAATCTATTCCCCTGAACAGGCTGCCGAAGCGCATCGTAGGGTTGAAACCGAACAAAGACTGGGGGTTGTCGTAATTAGCATGGCGAAATCCTGAGAATTTTCTCAATCTTTTAGCGCAACAGGAGAATACATTCGATGTTTATCGTGCTACTAAAATTTTCTTATAATAAAGGTCAGTCGGGTCAATTCATGGAGGCTCACAGCGAGTGGATCAAACGTGGTTTTGAAGGCGGAGTGTTTTTGTTAGCTGGTAGCCTCCAGCCTAAATTAGGCGGTGGGATTGTAGCGTACAATACGTCGCTCGCAGATCTTCAATACAGGGTAAACGGCGATCCGTTCGTGGCTGCGAATGTGGTAAGCGCGGAAATTCTTGAGATCACACCATCAAAATCCGATCAAAGATTACAGTTTGTACTTGATTAAGCAGCTTCATAAATCCCGGACGTCTCTGGACGCTGGATTATGACAAGATCAATGTGACAATTGCAGTCAGGCAAAGAGAATATATTGGATCAACATACAATATTCGAAATCACCGGTAATATAGATGCAAACAAGCGCATGTCCTATGAGACGATTGAGTACAATAATCCACCTGCGGAAGCCACGAAATGAGCGGACTACATAATCCAGTCTTTTATGCTGCCCTGATGCTGGTTGTGGGCCTCGGAATTCCCATTTTTGCAGCATTGAACGGAGAATTAGGAAGCAAACTGCAAAGCCCGGCCCTGGCTGCAACAATTGCATTATCGGTAGGTGTCGTCGTATCTATCGGGTTCCTGCTTTTATCTGGGGGTATCGCAAAACCTGATCCTCAATCTCCAATTCCCCTGTATTCCTATCTGGGCGGTCTGTTTGTAGTTTTTTATATTCTTGGCATAACCTGGGTTGCGCCCAGGTTTGGAGTCGGAAATGCTGTTACTTTTGTCCTGTTAGGCCAACTCGTTTCCATGGCTGTCATTGATCATTACAGTCTGTTGGGTGCTGCGCATCATCCAATATCTGCACAACGTTTCGCCGGACTGTTACTGATGGCTATCGGGGTGTTTTTATCGGTGCGTCGCTAACTTTCTTTGTACTGGGTACGATTACCATAAAAAAACGCCCGCCAGTGGTCGTAACCAGGCGAAATACTCGCAGATGCGAATTTTATAGCTAGTATATTAAACCATGAAAGGAATCGTTTTCATTTTGCTGGTAATCGGTGCCGGCTGGCAATTCTACTCCGGTGATGGCCAGGTAATTCTTGGACCTGGCGTAATGGCTGAAGAAGAACCCTATCAGGCTAGCATCAGCTCACCTGCCAGCCACCGGATCGACGACTACACAATTACCGAGTTTGCAGAATTTAGTATCAAGGCAAAGGTATTGTCGCGGGAAAACTATTACCTCGGTCGAGAAGCGGATCTGTCACCCGTCGACTTAACACTGGGCTGGGGTAACATGTCTGATGAAAGCATTCTCGACAATATCGAGATTTCCCAATCGGGTCGTTTTTATCGGTGGCAGGTGAAGTCCTTTCCTATACCCCGACGTGAAATAGAATCCAGCAGTGCCAATATGCACCTGATTCCTGCCAACGAAGCAGTCGCGAGCGATATCAAAAAAATCCGCAGAGGCGATATCATTGAGCTGTCTGGCAGTTTGGTTAACGTGACCGCAGCCAGCGACGGTTGGCGCTGGCAAAGTTCACAGACCCGCTATGATACCGGCAATGGTGCCTGTGAGTTAATCTGGGTAAACAGTCTCAAGGTGATTACTGCGGAGCAAATTTAAATTGAGTATTGAATATACAACCACACGAATTTTTCCCGATAATGCGAACCTGTCGATAAATGTATCCAGGAGACAAACCAGCGATGGCATTCGTGTCGACTATTGGTATGAATGGCAGGTGCCAAACCCTGCCAGGCGATAGTTCGCATGTTTCAAACTAAATGTCACTGCGCAAATGTAACTATGTCGGCAATCAAGGTGCCGCTTTCGGTAACGAGTTGCAACTGTTCTATATGCCATCGCTTAGGCGCGATCTGGGCATACTATGATTTAGAAGATGTAGAAATACAAACGCAGGACTCTCCTGTGGTCATCTACTCCTGGGGTGAAAAAAGTATTGAGTATCACCATTGCAGTAAATGCGGCTGTTCTACCCACTATACCGCGACTGAAAGCAATGGTAGCGACCTGATAGCTATTAATACCCGGATGGCCCCGGCAGCTGTAACTAACTCAATTCCGGTTAGATATTTTGATGGTGCGGTAACCTGGCAGTACGTCGATGAGTAAACGGTCTATCCAGTAGCAACATACGAACCTGATTTGTGCTGGACCAGCCATATGAGCGTTGTAGAATAGTGCGATGAACAGACAGATAGACGCTACGAATAATCACCCGAACATACCCGGCAAAGAAATTCAGACGGGCCTGCGCCACTGATGCGAAGCCTGGCACCAGCCCTAATTTTAATTATCAAAGACGTAACTTCAGGAGAAAAACATGGCTAACGAAGGTTATCACGAACCCATTGACGAGCTAACGGAC
>JBATHL010000439.1:0-2964 GCA_049666745.1 Gammaproteobacteria bacterium | reverse complement strand
TTCACAAATTTGTTTCAACTTGCTTGCATCGATGGAGCCTGGTTAATTGTGAGCAAAGCTTATGTAGATGAATAGTTATACCAAGATACGCATAACAAGCGTATGCAATCGGATACGCCACTCGTTGGGTACTGACAAGTTAACTCAAGTTCGGCGACAATGACCGGATGAATAAATCCAAATTGTACAAACGCTATCGATTTCCAGCAGAAATCATCCAATATACCGTATGGCTCTATTATCGATTTAATCTCAGTCACCGTGATATTGAGGATTTACTTGCAAAGCGCGGCATAAATGTTACCTACGAGGCGATTCGATTGTGGTGTAACAAGTTCGGACCCAGATATGCATCCAGGTTAAAGAAAACTCACCGAGGATATGGTGATACATTCTTTATAGACGAGGTTTTTGTAAAGATTGGTGGCAAACAACATTACCTTTGGCGTGCAGTCGACCAAGATGGCGAGGTTGTGGATGTGTTTCTTCAAAAACGACGTGATAGTGTTGCTGCAAAGCGATTTTTTAAAAGACTATTGAGAAAGTATCGCGATGAACCTCGAAAAATAGTAACCGATAAGCTAAGGAGCTATGGCGTTGCACATCGAGAATTGATACCGGATACGATTCACGATACTTCTCGGTATGCAAATAATCGAGCAGAGCTTTCCCATCAAACGACACGAGTTCGAGAGCGAGGAATGCGAAAATTTAAATCGCTACAGCAAGCACAACGATTCCTGAATGTGCATGCCGCAATTTACAATTTATTCAATCTAAGTCGTCATCTAATTTCTGCGAAGAATTATAGATTACTTCGACTACGTGCTTTTGCGTCCTGGAAAAGTGCAGTGGTTTGAAAAGGAGATATTAATAAGAGTTTTATCGAGTCAAGAAGTTAACTTGTCAGTACCAAGGTTTTTGTCTTGTGGACCGGCCATTTGGCGCCGTGTGGCGCCAAATGGCCAGAAGTGGCTCCTATGTATGGAGTTAAATGAAAAGAATTACGGGACAGACCACGATTGGCTCAGATCAGAAACCGAAAAAGCAGAAACCGTGGTCTGTCTCCATTTACGAGGGAAGGTTCGATTAATGAGCAACAACGTGCAGCCTTCGGCTGCCAAATCTCACCCGGGACAGCACCGTTTTACATTGCTGATCATCGCTCTGCTGGTTATCGGGGTCGGCGCACCCATCCTTGAAATGGCTCTGGGCGGTCCCGGGGCGCTTTTGACCGAGGTGGCAGTCGCCGTTAGCCTGCTTGCCGCTCTGTGGAGTGTCGGGACTACGCGTCGGGGATTTCAGATCGCAATGGCCCTCCTAGCCGTTAACGTCGTGGCCACCGTTGTATGGCTGCTTGCCGACGGTGTTTGGGCAGCTCCCATCGCCCACACTGCAGGGTTCTTCTTTCTGACCATCCTGGCGGTCGCGGCCGTGCGCGCCATCCTGGAACCCGGCCCGGTGACACTCGACAAGATGATCGGCGGGCTTTGTGTCTATCTTCTCATCGGGATTGGATGGGGCGAACTCTACCAGTTGCTGTTCAGTTTTGATCAAAACGCCTTCTCTGGCATTGGCGAGCAGACCGGCCACTTTCTGTCATGGCGCCTGAACTACTTCAGCTTCGTAACCCTGACGACCCTCGGATATGGTGACGTCCTGCCTGTCACCGCTTTGGCTCAAAGCATCACGATCATTGAGACGCTGGTCGGCCAATTGTATCTCGCGGTGCTCGTTGCGTCATTGGTGAGCGGATACTTCGAAGGAAAAGGATGAAACAGGCCAATCGGTTACTCATCGACTTCGAACCGAAGATGGTCAATGCGCAACCGGGCATCAGACCCGCACGTTGGGTATTGCCGGACCAATTTCAGCCTAACCATAAACGGGCACGGCGTTCGTCTTTCAAGCGTTGGCCATAGTCTCGGGAGAAAAGCTCGATATGGCACTCAAGGACCTTCCAATGTGGCGGAGACCGCAACATCACGATGACCTCGAAAAAGCGCACCACCACGTCCACTGGACGGAGCTTTTTTATGACCTGATCCACTATGTGACTAGCAGGATTTAAATATGTGGCTAACCGAATGTAACTTTATTCCGCCCCGGAAATTCCTGGGCCTGCTGGTAATTTTCTGGGCACTATTCGCAACTCCCTCCAGCCTGCTCGCGCAAATGGTGCCAGGCGCGGGCAGCGAACCGACTGCCGCACCCGTTGAAATTCCCGAGAACCTGACGCAGGAGCAGGTGCGCGACCTGATCGCGCGCCTGTCCGATGACCAGGTCAGGGAACTGGTTATTTCCCAGCTGGACAAACTGGCCGCCGGGCAAGATCAGGCCGGCGATCCAGCCACCTATATCAGCCAACTGAACGCAGGCTTCGACCAGGCCCGAACCACGCTGTGGCGCGCGTTCAATCAGGATCACGAGATTTACACCCTGCCAACGTCGATCTGGCACCAGATGACCGGCAATGGCCAGATCAGCGGCGGGTATATATTGTTCCAGTTAGCAGGCTTACTGATAGCTGGCTGGGGCGCGAGACTGCTGATCAGGCGCCTGCTGGTAAAAGCCACTGCGAAACCCGTGGAAGACCTTTCCCTGGGCAAGCGCTTCGATCTTGCCTGCTACGGCATCTTCGCGGGCATGCTGGAACTCGGCGCCTTTGCCGTCGGCGCACTATTGTTTGTCAAAATCACCGGCCAGCAAACACCCATGGCCCAGGTTTTCTGGTACCAGCTTATCTGGTGCCTGGTATTGATAAAACTGGTGATGCTGGCCGTAAGGCAGGTTGTATCGGCAAGTAACCCGGACACTCGCCTGGTATCGATTTCCAGTGCCGTAGCAAGACAGGCATTGGCATGGGCAATGATTCTGACAACCGCCCTGGTGCTGCCACAACCGCTGCTAAATCTGGTGAACGATTTTGGCGCCAGCCTGGAAACCGCAATATTGCTTAAACTT
>JBATHL010000438.1:0-13600 GCA_049666745.1 Gammaproteobacteria bacterium | reverse complement strand
TGGATTTTGCCCAGCATCACGTTGCAGTCTGTCACTGCAAGTGGGCCACCCCGACGATAGCATGCCGGTCCGGGATCAGCGCCAGCAGAATCCGGTCCGACACGATATCGCGCACCGTCGAAATGCAGGATAGATCCACCCCCGGCGGCGACGGTGTGAATGCGCATCATGGGTGCGCGCATGCGAACACCTGCCACCAGTGTTTCAAATTCTCGCTCATACTCGCCATCATAGTGGGACACGTCGGTAGACGTGCCACCCATGTCAAAGCCGATAATTTTGTGGAAGCCCGCCATAACGGCGGTGCGGACCATGCCAACGACGCCCCCGGCGGGACCGGACAGAATGCTGTCCTTGCCCTGGAACAGGTTGGCGTCGGTCAGGCCACCATTGGACTGCATGAACATCAGCCGGGTTTTATGCGCAGAATCCCCGGCTATCTCGTTGGCAATCCCATCCACGTATCGGCGCAGGATCGGCGACAGATAGGCATCCACCACGGTTGTATCACCGCGGGACACCAACTTTACCAGTGGACTGACTTCATCGGAGACCGACACCTGGCTAAAGCCGATCTTGCGCGCGATCGCAGCCACAGCCTGCTCATGCGCCGGGAACCGGTAACCATGCATAAAGACGATGGCCGCCGAACGAATACCTTTATCGTAGGCGGCCTGCAGGTCTCTTGTTACGGTTTCACAGGTTGGTTCTCGCAGCACATCACCACTGGCGGTAACCCTTTCGGCCACTTCGATAACCTGTTCGTAGAGCATTTCCGGTAACACGATATGCCGATCGAACAGGCGCGGACGGTTCTGATAGCCAATACGCAGGGCATCGCCGAAGCCTTTCGTGATGACCAGAATGGTGCGGTCGCCTTTGCGTTCCAGCAACGCATTAGTGGCAACGGTGGTGCCCATCTTTATGGCTTCAATGTCGTCGGCCGGAATCGGTGCGCCCCTGGAAATACCTGACAGGTCCCGAATACCCTGCAGGGCGGCGTCCGCATATTGCTCAGGATTTTCCGACAACAGTTTGTGCGTCTTCAAGGCCCCATCGGGAGTACGCATCACCACGTCAGTGAAGGTACCGCCGCGGTCGATCCAGAACTGAGATTTACGTTTGTTGTTCATCGGGTTGGTAGCAACTATCGGTTACTTCCTGTTTTTCCTTAAAGCTCTTTTTCTAGAATAATCTATGCACCTGTCTTCCAGAATAAGTATGCAGCCGATCAAAGTACCGTTCAATACTGTAACTCTCCCGATGGGGTAAGTATTGCTCAAGCAGAAGTCGGCCAAGGCTATCCGTTAGTGGCAGTGGGAAGCCTGGTAAGCCATTTAGAGGAAGACTGGTCTAACCCGATGTGGGGGCATTACTTAAGCAATCTTGCCCGGGATTTCACGGTAATCAGATATGACCAACGTGGCAACGGAACGTCCGATTGGGATAATGTCGATATTTCGTTCGACAGAATGGTCGATGATTTGAAGGCTGTGATCGATTGTTACGATTACGAAAAAGTTGTGCTCTTCGGTCCCTCACAAGCGGCCTCTGTGTCTATCGCCTATGCTCATCAATATCCTGAAAAAGGATCGCACCTGATTCTGTATGGCGCTTATGCTTCGTGGTAAAACCCCCCAAAACTCCGATTCCCCCGCTTCTGACGAGGGATAATTATCGGCCCTGGCTGAAACAAACGATGTCCCGCTTCGGCTTAGATAGTGGGTGTGAGACTACAAATTACATGCAACCGGTAGAGTTATTTTCTAAATTGACCTGAAAATGCTACCCGGAGGACAGGTGTAAATGACCATTCGTTGCTTTATGCAGTCAGGATAAATAATATAGGTTTTCGGGAATTCATTACTCTGGCGAGGATCTGAAATGTGTCAACACGGATTTAGGCTTGCGGTATTCATGGCAGTTACAGGTCTGCTGCTTCCCAATGCTGTTATCGCTTCTGATTTAACCTTAGCGCAAGCTGATACAGAGACTCCCGGTGCAGAAAAAAAATCGAAACTGATCGACCTGTGGCGACCCGGGGATCCGGGTGAACGCATGAATATCCGCGGTCGGGTTAGCAGTATCGATGGCACCCCGCTCAGCGGAATCCGCATATCCCTGCGCCAGGCAAACGGTGAAGGCGATTATAGCGAGAACTACCAGGCCACCCTCGAAACCGATGCAAAAGGCCGTTACCAGTTCGGATCGGTTGTACCGGGTAACTATATCGGCGCAAAGCACGTCCATCTGACGGTGTACCAGGATGGTTTCGAATACTTCGATACCAGCATATTATTCAAGGGCGATCCAAACCTGGACGAACACTACGAAGGCGGCACGGCGATATTCCTGGAGGAATCAACCGTGAAGGGGGAAACCATTCTCTTTGGACGCTTCGATATCGTGTTGACCCCCGAGTAAGCCTGCCCGCATTCATAGCGCGCCAACAATACGCCGCCACCAGATCGATGAAAAACTGATGAAATACGGAAAGCTGTTTTTTATTTTTCTGATTGCGTGCCTGTTACCAGCGCTTACGAGTGCCCAGTCGTTTCAACAGGACGATCAGGCGCAAACCACCACATCTCCCGATGCCATCCCGGGTAATTCGCACGAGTTTTATTTCACCCGCGGCATTTATAGCGGGGAGTTCGACGATTACGATGAAGGCGGACGTTGGGCGATCGATTATCCGAAAGCGGATCACCAGTTCCTGGTGGCGCTGAAACGGTTAAGCGTCGTCGATGCCTATGGCTCCGATAATGCGATCGAGTTGACCGATCCCGGGCTGCGTCGCTTCCCGCTGCTGTACACGGTCGAAGTCGGTTCGATGTCGTTGACCGAGGCGGAGGCACTGGCGTTGCGAAATTACCTGCTGGCGGGGGGCTTCCTGGTGATCGACGATTTCTGGGGCAGCTGGGCCTGGGATCAGTTCCTGTCGCAGATGCAAATGGTCTTCCCCGATCGCGCGATTGTCGAGGTGCCGCCGGAACACCCCGTGTTTCATGTCTTTTACAACATCGATCGCGTCATCCAGGTGCCCAACATCCGCCAGGGCTGGGCCGCGCAACACGGCGGGCCCACTCACGAATACGACGGCATCGTGCCCCACGTGCGTGGCATATTCGACGATGACGGCCGCCTGATGGTGCTGATCAACTGGAATACCGACCTCGGGGATGCGTGGGAATGGGCCGACAATCCGGACTACCCGCTCAAGTTTTAGACCTATGCCTTCGAAATCGGCATCAACTTCGTCATCTACGGCATGACCCACTAGCGCTGCCCGGGGCCAGACCGAGTCATGTTCGAATTCCTGTTCAAGTACCCCGCCGAGTATTTCACCGAGGGCAGCTTCGTTTCGGTCCTGTCCTGGTGGCAACTGGTGCTGCTGCCGTTCGGAATAGCGACACTCGCCTTCGTCGCGCTGGGTTACTTCAAATTGCGCGGGCGCACGCGCAGTGGCGAGCGGATAGCCATTGCGCTGCTGCGCGGCACGGCACTTACGGTAATCATCTTCAGCCTGTCGCGACCGGTGCTGGAAGTTACGGCGCAGATGCCGCAGCCCGGCGTGGTCGGCGTTTTACTCGATAATTCGATCAGCATGGGACTGAAAGGCCCGGACCTGGATTCGCGCAGTGACTTTATCAGGCAGCAACTCGATGCTGAATCGGGCAGCCTGCTGCGCGACCTGCAACAAAGCTTCGATGTGCGCCTGTTTAAATTCGGCGCCGGAACCCGGGAGATCGCCGACATTGGCGCACTGGATTTTGGCGACGGTGACAGCGATTTATCCCGGGCGCTAGGCTTCGCGCAGGAGACCCTGCAGGGCGAGCCGCTCGCCGGCCTGGTGGTGATCAGCGACGGCGCCCTGCAAGCGGATGAGCCTCTGGATGCCCAGCTGTTATCCTTGCGCTCGGCGCGCATTCCAGTATTCAGCATCGGCCTGGGCGAGCGCCGTTACGCGCGCGATATTGAAATCAGCCGCATCAAGTTGCCGCACACGGTACTGAACGGCAGCCGGGTGATGGCGGATGTTTCCATCAAGCAGCAGGGTTACGACGATCTTCCGCTTGAACTCCTGATCGAAGACGACAGCCAGATTCTGCACCAGCAGCAGATACGCCTCAAACCGGGAGTACAGTCGATTCGTATCCCGCTCGCTATCGAGAACACCGGTCCACGAAAACTCGAGTTTCACCTCAGCGCGATGCAGGATGAGGAAATCGACACCAACAACAGCCGGCAGGCCATGTTGACGGTGGATAACCGTAAAAAAAGAATCCTCTACTACGAAGGCGAGCCCCGCTTCGAGTTGAAATTCGTCCGCCGCGCGGTCGCCGATGACGAGAACCTGGGCGTCACCGGCCTGATCAGAACCGCCGACGCAAAATTTTACCGGGTTGGTATCGAATCCCCGGATGAGCTGCGTAGCGGCTTTCCGATCACCCGCGACGAACTGTTTTCCTATGACGCCATCATCCTGGGCAGTGTCGAAAATTCTTTATTGAGTCGCGCGCAGCAGGACATGATCGTCGAGTTTGTCAGCGAACGCGGAGGCGGCCTGCTCATGCTCGGCGGTCGCCATGCTTTCACCGAGGGGGGCCATCGCGATTCCGTGCTGCACGGCATATCGCCCGTGGTCATGCCGGACCGTGCCCAGCCCGATTTTAGCCGCGAGATCAAGATTCAGCCAACCGCCGCAGCCTGGGTCCACCCGGCGCTGATAGTCGCCGACAGCAGTGAAAAATCGATCGATCGCTGGCTGACCCTGCCGCCGCTGACCATGGTCAACCCGATCCGGCGTATCAAGCCCGGCGCGACCTTGCTGTTGAGTAGCCCGGCCAATGCCCGGGAAGACCCCTACGTGGCAATGGCCTGGCAGCGCTACGGCCGTGGCAAGGTGGTCGCCTTTCCGGTACAGAATTCATGGGTTTGGCAAATGCATCACGAGATCGAGCTCGAAGATCAGACCCACGAACTGCTGTGGCGGCAACTACTGCGCTGGCTGATCGAAACTGTGCCGCAGCGTTTGAGCCTGGACCTGTCGGCACAGAAAATTCATGCCGGGGGTGCGATCAGGCTGCGCAGCGAAGTGTTGCAACCCGACTTCAGCGCACAGCGCGATGCGCAGCTGCGCGCGGTCCTGACCGCACAGGATGGCAGCGAACAGGCGATCACCCTGGGACCGCATCCATCCCTGGCGGGCGTCTATGAGGCGGAACTGTCAGTCGCGGAACCCGGGGATTACCTGGTGCAGGTCGAACTCGAGGAAGCCGGACAAGTGACGCGCAGCGGCGAAACCCGTTTACTGGTAACCCGGGCAGGGGATGAATACTTTGATTCGGAGATGAATGAAAAACTGTTGCGCCGGATTTCAGAGGTATCCAACGGCGAATTTTTCGCAGCGCAAGACCTGGACAAACTGGTCGATGCCCTGGACAGCAATCTGCGCGGGTCGCGCACGCTGCTGCGCCTCGAGTTATGGGATATGCCGATCCTGTTTCTGATGCTCATCGCGCTGTTATGCGCGGAGTGGGGATACCGGCGATGGCTGAGCCTGGCATGAATATCCGCGCCATCCTGCTGCTGTGGCTGTGCGTGACTCCCCTCGCGCAGGCGGCACAGCACTACCTGCTGATTGTCAGCGGGATCGGCGGCACCGAAGCCTATCGCGAGCTTTTTGCCGACAGATCGACGCGCCTGTATGAATCAGCCATCGAGGCCGGTATCGACAAAAACAATGTCATCCTGCTGAGCGAGATACCCTTGCCGGATACCTCCCAACCTCACCGGATCTCCGACAAGCCCACGATCCTGCAGGCGTTACGGGAAATCGGCGCAAGGGCGCAGGTCGATGACCGCATTTTCGTGGTACTGATCGGCCACGGCAATCCGCGCGGCGACGGCGCGGCCTTCAACCTGCCAGGCCCCGATATCTCAGCCGCGGAACTCGCCGCAGCGCTGACCGGGCTGGAGAAGCAGCTGGTCGTCATCGTCAACACGGCATCCGCCAGCGGTCCTTTCATCAACGCGCTCTCCGGCAGCAACCGGGTAGTGATCAGCGCGACATCGAGCGGGCGCGAGTATCACGCAACCCTGTTCGGCGATTATTTTGTGTCCGCCTTTGCTGAATCCGGCGCGGACATGGACAAGGACGAGCGGGTGTCGATGCTGGAGGCATTTGCCTACGCGCGCCGCGAAACCCGGCGCGCTTTCGACAATGAAAAGCGATTGTTGACCGAGCATGCCCTGCTGGACGATAACGGCGATGGCGAGGGCAGCCTGGACCCCGGTGAGTTCGAAACCGACGGCGCCCTGGCAAACCGCGTTTACCTGCAGCAACCGCCATCCCTGGCGCTCGGCGCATCCGCGGAACTGGTCGAGATGAAGCGGCGCAAACAGGAACTCGAGCAGTCGATCAGCGATTTAAAACGGCAGCGGGAAAGCCTGCCGCGGGTTGACTACTACGCCCGGCTCGAAGGCTTACTGGTCGATCTCGCCCTGCTCAGCCGGGAAATCCGGGCACAGGGAGGCTAGATGAAAATTCTCTACGCCCTGGTGCTACTCGGCTGCGCGCAACTCGGTTACGCCGCGACCGACCCCCGGCTGGAACAGATTCAGGCGTTTCGGCTCGCCGGCGATTATCCGGCGGCGATCGAACTGGCGCAAACCGAACTTGCCGCGGAGCCGGAAAATAGCCTGCTGCTGAACCAGCTGGGTGAACTGCAGCTCGAGACCGGGAACCTGGATGGCGCGGCGACGTATTTCGAACAGACCCTCGAGTTGCCCGGCCCGGACCGGCTGATGGCAAAACTCAATCTCGCCGAGATTCAGCGCCAACGCGGTAACTGGCAACTGGCCGCAACCCTGTGGCGCGACATTCGCCAGGCCTACCAGACCGAACCCTCCCTGAGCGCGCGCGACCTGTTTGCGATTGCCAGCGCCACGCGCCACCTGGGTCGATCCGACCCGCAATTGTTCAAGGACGCGGTACGACTGTTCGATCAGGCGAGACAGAAAGATCCATCCTACCTCGACGCGGGGATCGCGCTCGGAGAGCTGCTGCTGGAAAAATACAATAACCGGGAAGCATCGGCGGTGTTCAAGGAGGTGCTCGAGATCAACGTTAAACACCCGCGCGCCCTGCTCGGCCTGGCGCGCAGCCAGCACTTCGATTATTCGTCGGAGGCGGTGACGACCGCGCTGCAGGCGTTGCTCATCAATCCCAACCTGGTGCCCGCGCGCGTGTTCATGGCGCGCCTGTTTATCGAACTGGAGCAATATGCCGACGCCAGGCACGAAGCCGGGCTGGCGCTGCAGGTCAACCCGACTTCGCTACCGGCCCTGACCATGCTCGGCGCGATCGATCATCTCGAGCGTAACCCGGCGGAGTTTACCGCGATTGAAGAAAAGGTGATGAACCTGAATCCGCGTTATGCCGAATTTTTCACCACGCTGGCTGACCTGTCGGCTCAAAACAGGCTCTACCGGGATGCCGCAAACTTTGCCCGACGCGCGGTGGAAGTGGATGCGCAGTCATGGCGAGGCTATGGACTGCTGGGTATGAACCAGCTGAGGCTGGGGCAGATCGAGGCCGGACGGGCCAACCTGGAACGCTCCTTCGCGGGCGATCCCTACAACGTCTGGATAAAAAACACGCTACAGCTTGCGGATACTTTCAAAGACTACGTGCAGACCGAGCGGGGTAGATTCCGCGTGGTGCTGCATGACCGCGAGGACGCGCTGCTCGGCGAGTATATTCACGATCTCGCGGCGCAGGCTTACCAGCACCTCAACACGCGTTACCGGCACGAGCCCGGCGAGCTGATTCGCATCGAACTGTACCCGGATCACGCCGATTTCTCGGTACGCTCGGTAGGCCTCGCCGGCGTCGGGCTGCTCGGCGTTTGCTTCGGGCCGGTGGTGGCGATGGACTCGCCCGCGGCGCGCGAACGCGGCGCTTTCAACTGGGGCTCCACGCTATGGCACGAACTCGCCCATGTGTTTCACCTGTCGATGACCGCAAATCGCGTGCCACGCTGGTTCTCCGAAGGACTCGCGGTTTACGAAGAACGTATTGCCCGCCCGGGCTGGGGCGGCGATGTCACCCCGGATTTTCTGCTCGCCTATCTCGAAGGCCGGTTACTGCCGGTCAGCCAGTTAAACAATGGATTTGTTCGACCCACCTACCCGGAGCAGGTAATCCATTCCTATTTCCAGGCCTCCCTGGTGTTCGAATTCATCGAGCAGCGCTGGGGTTTCGATGTGATCAGGGCAAGCCTGAACGCCTACCGCGACAGTAAAAATCCCGATAGCGTGTTATTGCAGCAGCTGCAGCTGGACAGCGACGCGCTCGACGACGCCTTCGATGACTATCTGCAAACCCGTTACGCAACCGCGCTCAAGGCATTGAGCAAAGACATAGAACCCGGCCAGCAAGCCGAGCCCGCGACACCGTCGGACCAGGTGACCGTCGAAACCGCACTACCCGACAAGTATTTTGATCAGCTCAAACTGGGGCAATTGCTCTATGAACAGGGCAACCTGAAACTGGCCGAGCTGTTTCTGCAAAAAGCGCAGCAACTGTTCCCCGAATACGCGGGTGACGATAGCAGCTACTGGCTACTGGCCTCCCTCTACCTGCAACAGGAGAGGTACCCGCTGGCGGAAGCGCAGCTGGAACAATTGATTGCGATTAACGCCGAACATTATCCGGCGCAGCTCGAGCTCGCAAAATTACGTGCGCGGCGCGGCGATAAGGCCGCAGCTGCAGAGGCGCTGGATGGCGCGGTCTACATCTACCCCTATGATCCCGCACTGTACCAGGACCTGGCCAGCTACCAGGCCGCACTGGATAACTGGGAGCGGGTTGCGCGTGCGCGTCGCGCCCTGCTGGCACTCGACCCGGTGGACAAGGCCGAAGCTCACTACCAACTGGCCTATGCCTATGAACGCACAGGCGATCGATCTTCCGCACGCGAGCAGATACTATATGCACTCGAGATCGCGCCCAATTTTTACCGTGCGCAGGAATTGCTGCTCTCGTTACGGGCAACGACGCCCAGCGGGACGGAGCCGCAGTAGCCGATGCGACAGATCGTTCGTATCGGCCGGCAAGCGAACCTGGCGCGTCCTGAAAGGCACAAGAGGTCCACCGATGGATAAGAACACAGAACCGACAGAATCCCTGCAGGCCACTGACGATATCGAACTCGCCGCGGATTTGATCGATCGCTACGCACGGCTGCGCGGCGAACTGGGCAAACTGATCGTTGGCCAGGACGCCGTGGTCGAGCAAGTCATGCTGACCATCCTCGCCGGCGGCAACAGTCTCATCGTCGGCGTGCCCGGCCTCGCCAAAACGCTGTTGATTCACTCCATCGCCCAGGTGCTGGATCTGGGATTTTCACGCATCCAGTTCACGCCGGACCTGATGCCGTCCGATATCACCGGCACCGACCTGGTGCAGGAAAACCCGGACACCGGCAGACGCGAGCTCAACTTCCTGCCCGGTCCCATTTTCGCCAATATCGTACTCGCCGACGAGATCAACCGCACGCCGCCGAAGACGCAATCCGCGCTGCTCGAAGCGATGCAGGAACATCGCGTCACCGTGCAGGGCAAGACCTACCAGCTGGAAGAACCGTTTTTCGTATTCGCCACGCAAAACCCTATCGAACTCGAGGGCACTTACCCATTACCCGAGGCCCAGCTCGATCGCTTCATGTTCGAAATTATCATCGACTACCTGTCCGCCGAGGATGAGCTCGAGGTGGTGCGCCAGACGACCTCGCTGCGCGAAATCACGTTCGAATACGCCATGAGCGGTGAGGAAATTCGCGCTTTTCAGAAACTGGTGCGCCGGGTGCCGGTATCGAAACCGGTCTCGCAATACGCGCTCGACCTGGTGCGCTGCAGTCGCCCGGGCAGCGACGACGCGCTCGATTTCGTGCGCGACTGGGTCGACTACGGCGCCAGCACTCGCGCCGCGCAATACCTGGTGCTCGGCGGCAAGGCGCGCGCGCTGATCAATGGGCGCTACCACGTCGATTTCGACGATATCGTACAACTCGCCAAACCGGTGCTCAGGCATCGGGTGTTGCGCAACTTTCACGCCGAATCGGAAAAAGTAACTTCCGACGAACTCATCGATCGCCTGCTCGAGGCGGTGCCGTTACCCGGCTCGGGCATGTAGCGGGCGGCAGCATGCTGAGAAACAGGCAGGCACAGGACCAGTTACCCGGACAGCGCTTCATCGACCCGGACGTACTGACCCGTATCGATAACCTGGAACTGGTCGCGCGCGGCGTGGTAGATGGCTTCATCAGCGGACTGCATCGTTCACCGATGCTTGGCATGTCGGTGGATTTTGCCGAACATCGCGCCTACATGCCAGGCGATGACGTGCGTCGGATCGACTGGCGACTGTTCGCGCGCACCGACCGCCTTTATGTCAAGGAATTCGAAGCCGATACCAATGCCAACCTGCACCTGCTGCTCGATGTTTCGCGCTCCATGGACTTCGGCAGCGGCGCGGTGACCAAGCTCGAATATGCAAAATTTCTCGCCGCGAGCCTGGCCTACCTGTCCCGGCGCCAGCGTGATCGTATCGGCCTGATCACCTTCGACAACGAGGTTGTCGAAACGATTCCGCCGTCGATCAGGCATTTCAACATGGTATTGCATGCCCTCGATCGAATTACCGCCGGCGGCGCCAGCAATTACCACGAGCCGCTTGCCAAAATCGCGCTGAACCTCGGCCGGCGCAGCCTGGTGGTACTGATTTCAGATCTGTACGACACGCCGGACCGACTGCTTGGCGCGATCAATCAACTGCGCCACCGCGGCAATGACCTGATTGTTTTCCATCTGCTCGACCCGCAGGAACTGAACCTCGATCTGGGTGATGTCTCCAGCGTGGAAGACCTGGAATCCGGCATCAACCTGCCACTCGCAACCGATCAGTTTCGCGACCAGTACCGGCAGCTGATCCGCGATCACCGGGCTGAGCTCGAGCGGCGATTCGGCGCCAACCAGATCGACTATATTTTCGCCGACATTTCCCGGCCGCTCGATAATATCCTGTTCCGCTACCTGTCCGACCGGGAACGCCAGAACCGGACCCGCTGATGGGCCTGTCCTGGATCAATCCACTGTACCTGTCCGGCCTGCTGTTGCTGGCCTTGCCGGTGTTGATCCACCTGGTGCAAAAGCAGCATAGCCAGGGGGCGCGTTTCCCTTCGTTGATGTTCCTGCAACAAATCCCGCAGCAGGAAAAACGCCACCTCGAGATCAGGGACTGGTTGCTGCTGGCACTGCGCTGCCTGCTGTTGCTGCTCATCGTGCTCGCGTTTGCGCGCCCGTTCTTCAGCACTGGAATCGGGGCCGCCGGCCTGGAGCCGGAACGCCGGGACAGCATCATCGTGCTCGACCGCTCCTATAGCATGCGCATTGCCGACCATTGGCAACAGGCGCTTGATATAGCTGCGCAACTGGTGGAGCAGAAACAGGCGGGAGATCGGATCGGCATCGTATTGTTTGATGAAGAGGCCGAGGTACGCAGCGATTTGACCACCAGCGCCGCCAACCTGCGCACGGTGATGCAGGGTCAGTCACCCGGGTTTAAAGCGACGCGAATGCCGCTCGCCATCGAACAGGCGGCGCGCTTACTCGAGGGCAGCAACGCCAGCAGTAAACAGATTTTCGTGATTTCGGATTTCCAGGCCTCGGCCGCGCCCGTGGTTGCCCAAATTACCGCGGATATCGAACTCACCGCCCTGCCCGTCAAGCTCACCCGGGTTGAGAATGCGTCGATCACAGCAGTCGTCATCGAGCCATCGTCTCGCGCCACGGCAGACGAGTTTTCACTCAGGGTAGAAGTGACCAATCGCGCTACCATCCCACAGGAACAGGAAGTCACGCTCGAGGTCGACGGACGTGAACTCGCCCGGCGCAAGCTGTTATTAGCACCTCGCTCAACGGTTACTGAAACCTTCGATCGATTGAGCGTTAGCGACGATTTACTGCGCGGCAGCGTCAGCCTGGATGACGATGCGCTGGCATTGGATAACCAGCACTTCTTCGTTTACTCGAGCCGTCAACAACTACCATTGTTAATCCTCGAAGGATCCTCACCGCGCGCCAACCAGGCCGTCTACCTGCAGAATGCGCTGCAGTTATTACGCAACCCCGTGTTTCGGGTCGAACGTATGGCTTTAAATTCATTGCAAGCAGAGGATCTGCCGGGCTGGGCCGTGATTATAATGAATGACGTCTCGATGCCCACCGGTGATCTCGGCGAGGCACTCGCTGCTTTCGTCGACGCGGGTGGCAGTTTACTGGTCACCATGGGAGAGACAGCACCGCGCAACTGGCCGGCGACCTACCTGCCGGGCAAGCCGGGGCGCAAGGTCGATGCGCAACGCGGAACGGCCTATAACATAACGGATTTCGAAGCCGACCATCCATTATCCATTGACCTCGGTGCGCGTAACACGATCGACCTCGCGCTGGCGCGCGTGTTCAGTTATCGCGAGCTGCAACCCGGGGCGGATGATCGGGTCGTGGCGAGTTACAGCGATGGCGCCGTCGCACTGCTGGAACGGCGCGTCGGCCAGGGCCGCGTGCTGGTGCTGACCACGACGCTGGATAAACACTGGAACGACCTGGCGCTGCAGCCGGTTTTTCTGCCCTTGCTGCATCATAGCCTGCGTCATCTGACGGCCTTCGAACCCTATCCGGATCGATCCGAAATCGGCGACATCATCGATGTAATGCGTTACGCGCGCGCACTCGCGGGCGTCGATGCCATCCTCGCCGCCGCGCAGGACGGTCCACTGATAATCGAGTCGCCCTCGGCTCGAGAAATCCGTGTCAGTCGGCAATCCCCTTTGTTATCCCTGGCTGAGCCAGGCTTCTACCAGGTCCATCACGTGGCCCCGAGCGGTTCGGAAATCACCCTGGCGGTGAACGTCGATCCGCGCGAAGCAAACCTGGAGACGCTTGACGTAGCCCGATTTGTGGAGGAAATTAGGGCCTCAGCCGGGCCTCCCGTCGCAGCTGCGGTCCTGACAAAGCGACAGGCCGCCGAACATGAGCAGCAACAGCAACTGGCGTACGTGATTCTGCTGCTGGTGCTGGTGTTAACGTTAATCGAGGCCCTGTCTGCTAACTGGATCGGCGCCGGACGATCCATCAGCCCGCGGAGGACAGGCTAGCCGACGAGTACTATGGAGACGACAGGTAACAATACCGGGACCCGGTTGTTCGCACTGCTGACACCGGTCTGGCGTAACCAGGCCGACGGCAGGCCTGCCCTGTCCGCGGTCATCGAGCGCATAAGACAGCGCTGGCGGCTGCGCCTGTTAGCCAACGGCCTGGTCTGGACCCTGTCTCTCGCAACCGCGGTGATCCTGGTATCGGCGTGGCTGTTAAATGCGTGGCATTTTGACCCGTCCGCGGTCTGGCTGTTACGTTTTGTCAGTGTATTTGCCCTGGTTGCACTGGTACTGCAGTTTTGTGTCAAACCCTTGCGCCGCAAGGTGGCTGACGTCCGGGTCGCGCTCTACCTGGAAGAGCACGAGCCGGGCCTGCA
>JBATHL010000437.1:0-1602 GCA_049666745.1 Gammaproteobacteria bacterium | reverse complement strand
GGCCACATCTGGTAGTCGGGATCGACTCCTAGTGCTTCGGCGGCGTGTAACGGCCAGAAGGGGTCGTACATGATTTCGCGACCCAGCGCCACCAGGTCGGCACCACCACTTTGCAGAATCTCCTCCGCCTGATGAGGATCGATAATCACCCCCACGGCCATCGACTTGATACTGGTCTCGTCGCGCAGCTGGCGCGAATAGGGTACCTGGAATCCCGGCAGACGCGCCGAATCCGCGGTTAACGGTTTTCCCGTGTCATCGTTGCGAAAACGTGGGGCACCGCCGATACCACCTGACGAACAATCGACCACATCGACCCCTTGCGCCGCCATTTTTTCAGTTAAACAGACCGAATCATCCATGGTCCAGCCACCTTCCTTGCCATCGATCGCCGAAATACGCGCAAACAACGCCAGTTCATCCGGAATTGCCGCACGTACCGCCGCGGCAACCTCGAGCGGAAAGCGCATGCGCCCGTCAAGGTCGCCGCCATAAGCATCTTCTCGTCGGTTACCGAGCGGTGACAGAAAACTGTGCAACAGGTAACCGTGCGCCATGTGCAATTCGAGCGCGCGGAAACCGACCTCGACCGCTCTCCTCGCAGCCGCCACAAAGGCTTCCCTGATCTGCTTCAGGCCATCCTCGTCGAGCGCCTCCGGTACATGCCATCCTTCGACCACCGGTAGCGCCGACGGCGCTACGGTTTGCCAGGGTGCGCCCGCCTGCGCGCTATCTTCGTCGCTGAGCGGTATCGGCCCCTGCGCCGAGAACGGAGCACGTGTCGAAGCCTTGCGTCCGGCGTGCGCGAGTTGCATACCCGGTATGCAGCCCATCGACTCGATGAAGCCGACAATCGGTCGCAATGCGTCCGCCTGCTCATCCGTCCAGATACCCAGGCACTGAGGTGTTATACGGCCGCGCGCCTCGACCGCGGTCGCTTCGGTAAACACCAGGCCGGCCTTGCCGCGGGCAAAGGTGCTCAGATGTGCAAAATGCCAGGGCTGCGCCAGACCATCGATCGCAGAGTACTGGCACAGGGGTGAAACCACGATGCGATTAGGCAACGTGGTGCCGCGGATAGTCAGGGGTTCGAACAGTTTTACAGATTTGGGCATCAGGTTTCCGGTGAAAATATCAAAAGGCGCAATTATTATGATTCGCGCCGAAGATATCAAAAAGAATCCGGGTTAATTCAACGAATACTATCGCCTGTGATTTGAGCCATAAATTGGCAGTGAAATCAGCTAAAGCCAATTGCTATGCGGTTTCACAACAAAATAAACAATTGTGACGGGGTATTAATCTAACTCCAGGAATCCGAATTTACCTTTATATCGCCTCTGAACGCTAAATATTAGAACTTTTTCGACTCTAAAGCGGCCGTTTGAAATATTTCAGTTGATTGCAAACACACCAAAGCGGACTCTGAAATATTCAAGATGAGCGGCAAAAAACGACCCTAAACAGACTCTCGCGCTCGCGTCAATTTGCAAGAACCGCCGCAGGTAGCCGGTATGCCTGGTGGATGATTGTGGCAGGATTTACCGACTGGAAGGAGTAATATTGGGCGTGTCGGCGGAAATCAGTCAGATTTCGGATACT
>JBATHL010000436.1:0-11090 GCA_049666745.1 Gammaproteobacteria bacterium | reverse complement strand
TTTCAGCTCTGACGCCGAGACAGCCGGTGACGATCACCCGACCGTTTTCCTGCAACGCTTCATCGATGGTATTGAGCGATTCTTCGACCGCGGAATCGATGAAGCCACAGGTATTGATAATAACCATGTCGGCGGTATCGAAATCGGGCACGATGTCATAACCCTCGACGCGCAACTGGGTAATAACCTGTTCCGAATCAACGCTGGCCTTGGGACAGCCGAGACTGACAAAGCCGATCCTGGGTATATTCGTCGTCATTGCCAGATCAGTCGACGCGTTAACGACTCCTGATCACCCAACCAGGAAACGATTAACAGGTCCATTTTACGAGTTGATAGCAAAGCGGGTGGAAAGCAGGAGTAGGTGCGTGGGTGTTTCAATCCGGTGATACAACTGAGATAGACGCCGCATTATCCTTGAAATTGTGCTGCAGCGCAAAATTGTGGTGCTATCCTCACTGGATGAAGTGCGTGATCCATGATTTAATCCTCTATGTCAGCAGATAACGGTAACACCATGAATATTCAGAAATTGCTGTTTGCACTTTTTATTCTCGCCAGCCTTTCGTTTGCGGCGCGCGCCGAGATCCGGGATCAGGGATTGAGCTCGATCATGGATATCATCGACAAGGCCATTGCCGAGCTTAACCAGGAAGTTAAAGATGGTACCGAAATCGATCCCGCGGTGCTCGAGAATGCGTCCGCTACCGTCATCAACCTGTCGCGCACCCTGGGCACCCTGAGTTATTCGCGTCTGCAATGCGGCGAGGCCGCAGTACTCGCGGAATTTACCCAGCGCGTGCAGCTGATGCCGGACGCCACCCGCGACCCCATGCGCGATGCTTTTCAGGAGGGCTTCGACAAAAGCAAGGAGGAAACTCCGATATTGTCGCAGGATGAATGTGAACGCCTGACGCGTTCGCGCAAGCGCAGTGAAGATCAGGCCGATGCCAATGTTAATGCGGGCAAAGACAGCACCACGACCGCCGAAGCCAGTGAAGAGGAGGTCGAAGAGGTGCTACCGCCTGAAGATCCCAAGTTCCGTCATTTACGCGTCGCCGAATTAACCGGCCAGCTGGCCTATAAGCGAAAGTTTTGCGAGGATGAAACGGTTTTTAATCGGGATTACAACGACTACCTCGAATCGATCCCCACAGAGTATCGTGAAGAGGTGAAAACGGCTTACTGGAAAGGTTACAAGCACGGCAAGCGCCTGCACAAAAACCTCAGCCGGGAACAGTGCTAATCGTCGAGGTAACTACTGATTAACAGGTAGATTCCGGGAATCAGCAAGGCCGCACTCGCTAGCGGCACGAGTAACTGCCCGCCACCGACCATGATGGGCGCGATGCCGTCGAGACCCAGAATAACGCTCGCGCTGATGACAAAACTGCCCCCGATGATAGCGCGTATGCTGCGCCGATTGGCGTTTCGTATTTCGTGTTTCAAGGCATCGAGCTGGCCCGACCTCAATTCGACCCTGAGCTCGTCATTGGCGATACGGTCCAGCGCCTTGAAGGCGATTTGTGGCAGGTCGGGCAGGTGCTCGGCGATGTAAGGCAGGTTTTTCTGCATGCCCTTGACCAGGGCGCGCATGCCCAGTTGCTCGGAAAGCCAGCGCTCGATGAATGGTTTGGCCGTATCCCAGAGATCAAGCTGAGGGTATAGTTGGCGGCCGATGCCCTCGATATGCAGAAACGTTTTCTCCAGTAGTAATAGCTGGGGCTGAATTTCCATGTTGAACGCTCGCGCGGTCTGAAACAGGCGCAACAACAACTGGCCGAATGAAATTTCCGCCAGGGGGCGTTGGAACATGGGCTCGCAGACACTGCGTATGCTGGCTTCGAATTCATCGATTCGAGTGTCGCGATCGACCCATCCCGAATCAACATGCAGTTCGGCGACACGGCGATAATCCCGGTTGAAAAACGCGCTGAAATTTTCCGCAAGATAACGCTGATCACTGACCGACAATGACCCCATAATGCCAAAATCGATCGCGATGTATTTTGGGTCTTCGGGATTCTCGACGGCGACGAAGATGTTGCCGGGGTGCATATCGGCGTGGAAATAATTATGCCGAAAAACCTGCGTGAAAAATATCTCTACGCCTTTGCGTGACAGTTTTTCAAAGTTAATGCCCTGCGCCTGCAACTGTTTGACATCGGACACCGCAATGCCGCTGATGCGCTCCATTACCATTACTTTCGGACGACAGTAATCCCAGTGCACGAAGGGTACGTAGAGGTCCGCTGAACCCTCGAAGTTGCGTCGTAATTGATTTGCATTGGCGGCTTCGCGCACCAGGTCAAGTTCATTCAGGATAGTGGTTTCGAATTCGCGCACGATCTGTATCGGCTTGACGCGCTTTGCTTCATCCCAGTAGCGATCCGCCAACCTGGCCAGCAACATGAGCACCTCGATATCCTGACGAATCTCGCCTTCGATTCCCGGGCGTACAATTTTAACCACGACCTCCTGCCCGTCGGGTAATACTGCGCCATACACCTGGGCGATCGAAGCGGAGGCGATCTCCTTATCGTCAAAGCTCTGAAACGCCTGTTCCAGTGGCAGCCCCAGTTGCTGTTCAACAATTTCGCGCGCCTGCTGTAATGGGAAAGGCGGTACCTGGTCGAGTAGTTTTTCGAGTTCGTCGGTGATTTCATCGCCCAGCAGGTCGCGTCGCGTTGCCATCATCTGTCCGAACTTGATGAAGATCGGACCCAGTGACTCGATGCACAAGCGCAGGCGTTCGGCCTGGCTCAGGTCATTGCTTCTGAACCAGTTAAACGGATTGATCACCCCCAGCAGGTAAAGCGGGCGGAAGAAATGGATCGACAGAACAATCTGGTCGAGGCCGAAGCGGGCCAGCGTAAAGTTTATCGAAACAAGGCGAAACAGATGGCGCATTACGGTGGGTTGATTTTATCGAGCAACTGCTGCAGGCGGATTTCGCTACGAGCTACGTCGTGTTTGAGTAGGCTGAGTTCGGATTGAAAAACATCGAATTCGACCGAGGTGGGGCTAAGCCGGGCTTCTTCGCGCAGGTACTCGCTACTGGTTTGCAGCAACGAGTCGGCACTTTGTCGTAACCACGCACCCAGATTACGTGCGCGCTGATGAATCTGAAATGCGAGCACATCACCGCTGTGCTCGGCCAGGGCTTCTTCCCAGTCGATATCAAGGCCGGCGAGTACCTTCTGCATTTTCTGGGCGAGTGAAACATTGCCATTGAAACTGACCCGTTCCTGGATCGACGTCGACACCTTGTCGTCCATTGTGGCAAGATTGAGCAGAGCCATGATCCGCCCGCTAATGGTGGCATCCACGTCCCGTGCCGGAGGGTTCCGGCTTAAGCGAATTCCCCAGTCACCGGGATGGCAGTAAAGCTGAAAATCGAGGTCGATGATATCGATTGCGATGCAATGACCCTGCATTTCGCGACACCCCCGCAATGCCACCTCGTCAAACCCGAGTAATCGATTGCCACCGATTTCGGCTGCTACGAGCAACGAATTCTGGATCGAGTCGAAGAGGGTAGCGCCGAGACTGTCGGAAGATTGCACGATGTGGTAGCGGCCTAGTATTTGAACGCGCGATGCAAGGCGACGATACCGCCGCTCAGGTTATGCACCTCAACTTCGTCGAAACCACCCTGCTCGAGGATTATCTGTCTGAGGGCTTGCTGGTCGGGATGCATGCGAATCGATTCGGCGAGATACTGGTAACTGTCGCGGTCCCCGGCAATTAGCTCGCCCATACGCGGTAATAATTTGAAAGAATAAAAATCGTAAAGTTTTTCCAGTGGCGCGCAGATTGGCTTCGAGAATTCGAGTACGCATAAGCGGCCGCCGGGTTTCAACACGCGCTGCATCGAAGCCAGCGCGCGGGATTTGTCGGTGACGTTACGCAAACCGAATGCGATCGTAATACAATCAAAATGGTTGTCCGCGAACGGCAGTATCTCGGCGTTGCATTGCACGGCTTCGACACGCTTGACGAAGCCCTTGTCGATAAGCCGATCACGACCTTGCTGCAACATCGCGGCGTTGATATCGGCCAGGATCACCTGGCCGGATGCCCCCACCATCTGCGCCTGCCTGAGCGCCAGGTCGCCGGTACCCCCGGCTAGATCGAGCACCCTGTGACCGGCGCGCAGGCCACACATTTCCAGCGTAAAGCGTTTCCACAGGTGGTGTACGCCGAGCGACATGACATCGTTCATCAAGTCATATTTTTGCGCGACCGAAGTAAATACGGCGCCCACCCGGGCCTGCTTTTCCGCGGCTGGAATTTCATCGAAACCAAAGTCGGTGGTGGGTCTGTCTTCCATAGATGGAACCATAGCAGGGTCTACAAGCACTGTCATCCCGCGACTTGGTCGCGTTATCCGGAAGGAGGATGTGGGGGTTATCGGGGAGAAACCGCGTTATTCAGGGAAGCTTACAAATCATGTATTAGAGTGCCGAAAAACCTGGCCAGTCCCCCTCGCAGCCGTGCGCAACGACCTCAGGAATCCGGTTTTCTCTTATGTCCGCCGGCCGCGAGTCGATCCAGGTATTGCTGCCATCTTTCCTCGTAAGTCACGCCGAGTTCGTAGAGATAATCCCAGCTGAAAATCCCGCTATCATGATTGTCATCGAAGGCGAGCTTGATTGCATAATGACCCATCGGCTCGATGCTATCGATATTGACGTCTTCTTTACCGATTTGCAGTACTTCCTGGCCCGGCCCATGCCCCTGCACTTCGGCGGACGGTGAGTACACCCTGAGATACTCGACGGGCAACTTGAAACTGGAACCATCTTCGAAACTGAGTTCGAGGACGCGTGAAAATTTATGCAGGTTGATTTCCGTCGGTTTCATTAGAGGATGTACTGGGATAGATCTTCGTCGAGCGAGAGCTCACCGAGGTGTTCGTTCACATAATCGGCATCGATAGTTACGCTTTGCGCGACCATATCCGAGGCTTCGAAACTGATGGTCTCCAGCAGTCGCTCCATCACCGTGTGCAAACGACGCGCGCCGATGTTCTCCTGTTTTTCATTGACCTGGAAAGCAACCTCGGCAATGCGCGCCAGGCTATCGTCGGTAAAGGTCAGGCTGACTTCCTCGGTGTCCATCAGAGCCGTGTACTGTTCGGTCAGGGAGGCGTTGGGTTCGCGCAGGATGCGGATGAAGTCTTGTACGGTCAACGCTGAAAGCTCGACGCGGATCGGCAAACGGCCCTGCAGTTCCGGAATCAGGTCGCTGGGTTTGGAAACATGGAATGCGCCCGAAGCGATAAACAATATATGGTCTGTTTTGATCATGCCGGCCTTGGTGGAAACAGTGCAGCCCTCGACCAGGGGTAACAGGTCACGTTGCACGCCTTCGCGCGAAACATCGGTGCCACTGGTTTCGCCGCGCTTGGCGACCTTGTCGATTTCATCGATGAAAACGATACCGTTTTGCTCGGCGTTCTCGAGCGCGGTCAGTTTGAGCTCTTCCTCGTTGACCAGTTTGGCGGCTTCTTCGTCGGTTAGCATTTTAAGCGCGTCTTCGACGCGCAGTTTGCGCGTTTTGGTTTTCTGATTACCCAGGTTTTGAAACAGACCCTGCAATTGATTGGTCATGTCTTCCATCCCGGGTGGTGCCATGATTTCGACCCCGACATTCGGTAGCTGCAGGTCGATTTCGATTTCCTTGTCGTTGAGTTTGTTTTCGCGCAGCATCTTGCGAAATTTCTGGCGAGTGTTATCGCCTGCGGTATCGGCTTCTTCGGAGAAGTCAGCAGGTCGCGGCAGCAAGGCATCGAGTACTCTTTCCTCGGCGGCGTCTTCGGCTCGATGGCGCACCCGGGCGACCTCGGATTCACGGGTTTGCTTGACCGATACATCAACCAGGTCGCGGATGATAGATTCGACATCGCGGCCGACGTAACCTACCTCGGTGAACTTGGTGGCCTCGACCTTGATGAACGGCGCATTGGCGAGTCGTGCAAGCCGCCGCGCAATTTCGGTTTTACCGACGCCGGTGGGACCCATCATGAGGATGTTCTTGGGGGTAATCTCGTTGCGCAGGTCTTCGCTGACCTGCTGTCTACGCCAGCGGTTACGCAGCGCGATCGCAACTGCACGTTTGGCTTTATCCTGGCCGATGATGTGATTATCGAGTTCCTGCGCAATTTCACGCGGAGTCATGGGTGATTGGGTAATATGTTTAGTATCCAAGGTATTACCTAGTAGTCAATTTCTTCAAAACTGTGATTGAGGTTTGTGTAAACGCAGATTTCACCGGCTATCTGCAAACCTTTCTCGACAATTTCGCGGGCGCTCATTTCAGTGGTGTCGAGCATGGCGCGTGCTGCCGCCTGTGCGTAGGCACCACCCGAACCGATCGCCATCAGGCTGTCTTCGGGTTCGATGACGTCGCCATTGCCGGATATAATCAGCGAAGCCTCCTCGTTGGCGACGCAGAGCAGCGCTTCAAGACGCCGCAGGGCGCGATCCGAACGCCATTCCTTGGCCAGTTCTACCGCGGCGCGAATCATCTGACCATTGTGCTTTTCGAGTTTGCCCTCGAACAGCTCAAATAACATGAAGGCGTCAGCAGTGCCGCCGGCAAACCCGGCGATGACCTTGTCCTTGTAGAGGCGGCGCACCTTGCGCGCGTTGCCCTTCATTATGGTGTCGCCCAGGCTTACCTGACCATCACCGCCGATAACGACGCGGTTACCGCGTCTCACCGAGAGTATCGTAGTGCCATCGAATTGTTGCAAAATCCTGTCCTGGTAAGATCACGGCAGACATTGTGATATATGGGCGCTGGAAAATAAATACAAGGTGGAGAATAGCTAAACTATTTTCGTCTGGCTCTGGGGTGCGCAGCGTCGTAAACCTTGGCCAGGTGCTGAAAATCGAGATGGGTGTATACCTGTGTGGTGGCAATATTGACGTGCCCGAGTAACTCCTGCACCGCGCGTAAATCCGAACTGGATTCGAGTAAATGAGTGGCAAACGAATGGCGCAGCATATGCGGTGAAATATGTTGATCCAGCGCCTGTCGCTGAATCAACTGGTTGAGTCGGCTCTGCACGTTACGCGGTGAAATGCGCTTACCCTGCCGACTCAGAAACAATGCGGGTAGCTTAACATCTTTGCAGTAATCCTGGCGCAGTTGGAGCCAGCGCTGTATCGCGCTAACCGCCTTGCTGCCAACCGGCAAATAGCGGGTCTTGTTACCTTTCCCGGTTACGACCAGTTGCTGTTGGGCGAGATCGATATCATCGAGGTCGATACTAACCAGTTCGGCGAGGCGCAGTCCCGAGGAATAAATGAGTTCAAAAATCGCGACATCGCGTACCAGCAAAGCATCGCTGTCATCGTTTAACTGCAGCAGGCGCCCGATTGTCTCGGCATCACAGGTTTTGGGCAGGGGTTTATCGGGTTTGGGTGCGCTGACTTCAAGCGCGGGATTTTTCGCGACGACAGCATGCTGAATGAGGAATTGGTAAAAACTCCGAATCGAGGACAGTTCGCGCTGGATGGTGCGGCTTTTGCGGCCCTGGCGATGCCGTTTCGCGGCAAAATCGCTCACGTGTGCATAGCCGACCTGCGCCCAGGTTTCGACATTCTGGCTAAGCAAATGTTTTTGGAACAGGTTCAGGTCGCGACGATAGTTACTGCAAGTATGCGCAGAGTAGTACTTTTCGCTGCGTAACATCTGGATGAACTGGTCCAGATACCCGGTCACTGCGATTACGCCACCTGCAACAGAATTTTCAGGCGGTTGCTAACCAGCTCGCCCAGCTGCTGCAGGAATATTGTGCCCATGGCCAGGCTGAATCGATCAGCGCTGCTGCTGCCCAGGCACAACAGCCCCAGGTCCCTGGTATGGTAAAGCGGGATCAGCGCGCTTGAACCGATATGAATGTCGGCACCGAACAGTTCATGACTGATCTTCTCGTCCTGACGGCCACAGACCGGTTTGCGGGCTTCGATCCAGGGCCTGACGCTGTCGACGATGCCGCTGTCCTGTTCGAGATTTAGGCCGTCGACGATGTTGCCGGCATCTGTGACCCCGGGTAGAAAACGGAAACAGACGAAATCGGTATAGAAAAAAGTCTGTACCTGGTCTTGCACCATCGCCAGCACGTCGTGCAATTGATCGGTGTTCATTAGCTCCAGTGCGAGTCGGTGAAAACGCTGGTTCAGCTCCTCGTTTTCACGCGCGATGCCGACCAGTTCATCGATTTTGCTCTTCAGGGAGTGGTTTTCCTCTCGCAATAACTTGAGCTGGCGTTCCACTAACGAGGTCGCGCCGCCCGTCTGGTGCGGGATTGCGAGCGATGAAAACACCCCTGGATAGGCCATTAAGACTTCAGGATTATCCTGCAGATATTGAATGACCCTTGCTTCGTCGGTCTGGTCGGATTGCGCCTGTTCAGCTGATACTTCACTCATATTCGATTTCGCCCTGATAAACCATCGCAGTTTCGCCCGTCATCATAACGGGGTTTGTGTCACCTTGCCATTCCAGATTGAGTTCACCGCCTGACAAAATCGCCCGAACACTGTTGTCGAGCAGACCGAGCTGTACTCCGGCCACCATCGCCGCGCAGGCGCCGCTGCCGCAGGCGCGGGTTTCGCCGACACCACGTTCAAAAACGCGTAATTTGAAAGCTTTGCGGTCGAGAATCTGCATGAATCCTATGTTGGCGCGTGCGGGAAATAGCTTGTGTGACTCGAAGTAGGGTCCCAGGGTTTCGATATCGCAGCGGTTAATATCTTCGACCTGGATCACCATGTGTGGATTGCCGATCGACAGCGCGCTAAAACTGATCTCCCGGCCCTCGTATTCGACCTGGTAGAGATCCTGTCGCGCTTCGGCCTGCAGCGGAATTTCAGTCGGTTCGAAGCAAGGTATGCCCATGTTAACGCGATAACGGATGGCATCGATGGCTTCAAGCGTCAACAGTCCGGTATTGGTTTCCACCGGGATAATATCCAGATCGGTCATACCCTGCTCGCGCACGAAACGGGCGAAGCAGCGCGCGCCGTTACCACATTGTTCGACTTCGCTGCCGTCGGCATTGTAAATACGGTACTTGAAGGCTGCGGCCTCGCTATCCGGGTTTTCGACGATCAGCATCTGGTCGAAACCGATGCCATCGAAGCGGTCCGCCCAGCGCTGCACCAGCTCGGGACGTGGTTCGAATGGCTGGTTGATCGCATCGATAACGGCGAAATCGTTGCCCAGCCCATGCATCTTGGCAAACTTCAATTTCACGGCAACAGCGACTCGCCACGGATCAGGTCGGCAAAATGTTCACGTTCACGCACGCAGTAATGCTGGTCGCCATCGACTATGACTTCGGCCGCGCGCGTACGCGTATTGTAGTTGGACGCCATACCGAAGCCATAGGCGCCGGAGGAACGAATGGCCAGCAAATCGTCCTGGGCCAGGCTTAAGCTGCGATCTTTACCTAGAAAGTCGCTTGACTCGCAAATCGCGCCAACCACGTCGTACAGCCTTTCAGCGGCGTCGCTGTGTTGTTCGACGCGAATGATTTCCTGCCAGGCGCCGTATAGCGATGGCCTGATCAAATCGTTCATCGCCGCATCGATTACGGCGAAGTTTTTATCCGCGCCATGCTTCAGGTAATTAACCCTGCTCACCAGAATACCTGCGTTGCCGGCGATGGCGCGCCCGGGTTCGATGACGATGCAGCCGTCGAAGCTTTGTAGTCGTTCCCGTAAAGCACTGGCCCAGTCCGCCGGTAACGGCGGTTCTTCATCGCGGTAGCGTATGCCAAGACCGCCACCGAGATCGAGGTGATGAATCCTGATGCCCTGTTCGCGCAGGCTCTCGATCAGTGCCAGCAGGCGATCGAGGGCATCTATATAGGGTGACAATTCGGTTAGTTGTGAACCGATGTGGCAATCCATACCGATGATTTCGAGGTTGGCAAGCCTGGCCGCCTTGAGGTAAACCTGCTCGGCATCGGCGAAAGCGACGCCAAACTTGTTTTCCTTGAGCCCGGTAGAGATGTAGGGGTGGGTTTTGGCATCGACATCCGGATTAACGCGAAACGAAACGCGTGCAGTTTTACCCGTGCGACCGGCGATTTCATTGATTCGGTCGAGTTCCTGCTCGGATTCGACATTGAAACAGAGTATATCGGCCTCGAGCGCGGCTTCAATCTCGTTGGCCAGCTTACCGACTCCGGAAAAGACGATGCTTGCAGGTTTGCCGCCAGCCTGCAACACTCGTTGCAATTCGCCGCCGGAAACAATATCGAAACCCGAGCCGAGGCGCGCCAGCAGGTTTAACACCGCGAGATTGGAATTGGCCTTGACCGCGTAACACACCAGGTGGTCGTGTCCGGCAAGTGCAGCGTCGAAAGCATGCCAGTGGCGCTCCAGTGTCGCACGGGAATAGACGAATAGCGGCGTGCCGTACTGCTCGGCCAGCGCTGCAATCGCGACGTCTTCGCAATGAAGTTCACCGTTTATATATTCAAAATGATCCACTAACTCGTCTCGCTCTTGCTCTTCTTCTGCTCTTCTTCCTCGGGCAACACTAACGGACCCTTGTTGCCGCAGCCGGATAAGGCCAGCAGCAGGCAACAGCAAATCAACCAGCTGGTAATTCTGACGCCTGTCATGCCGTCGGGATTACGCGACGTGCGGTTAGCGCCCAAACCCCGGCACCGCACAACAGGCCACCGCCGATATAGCTATACGCCTTTTGCGCTCGAGGTGATGCGAGGAAACGGCGAATCGATGTTGCAAACAGGGCATAACTGGTAGCGCCGATGGTCGCAAGTACGACAAAGCTGATGCCGAGAATCCATAGCTGCGGTACTGCCGGGTGCGCGGGGCTGATGAATTGCGGCAGCAGGGCGATAAAAAAGACAATGCTCTTGGGGTTCAGCGCGGTGACGATAAACGCATTAGTAAACAGTTTACGCGGCGAAGTTTGTTGCTCCTGCCTGGTCTGCAGTTGCATCGGTTTAGTGGCGCCCTGGAACAAGCGGAAGCCGAGGTAAATCAGGTAGAGCCCACCTATCCACTTGATGATCGTAAACCAGAAGGCTGAAGCTGCAA
>JBATHL010000435.1:0-1514 GCA_049666745.1 Gammaproteobacteria bacterium | reverse complement strand
ACTGCGCACACGGCACGATAGCTTTTGATCCATTTGAAGCTCTCCTTTTCTTCAATTGGTTTTTCTTTGCGTTTGTGTTTGGTTCCCATCAATGAGCGAACCCAGCATTGCACATCAATGAGTCCCAGGGGAGTACCCTGTGTTGTAAAGCTCATGGTGTCGTGAACGATGATTCCCTGAGTGTCTTCACGGTCACAAATATACCCGAGTCCTTTAGTTCCCGGATGGGAAGTAAAGTTGAGCGTTGTGGTGTCCGTTGCTACCAATACAGTTTCGTGTTCATGAAGTCGATCAGTCGTTGCCTGATAATGGGAGCGAAGAATCGATTCCCCGTGTACTTGATGATTATCCAGGAATCGATAGGCTGCCTTAGCCTGGTGGCTTGAACCGCTGGATTGAGTAATATTTGCCTGCGGTTGCTCAAAAAACTGCCCAGTCATTTTGAGCAAACGTGCCGTTAGACGGCGATCCCCTAATTGCGCCCTGCCAAACTCTTCTTCAATCCAATTGCGCGCAGACTGTTCGACTGGCGGTTCAATCATTACAGAGGCTTGTTCTGCGCTGGCACAGAGTTCTCTTCGCCAGTGCTCACAAAGTGGATGCAGATAGATATCTTTTGGGATGATCTTTTTACTCTCTTTTCGGCCTCGCCCAGAAGTGCATCCAACCATCCGCCAACCCGCTCCGGCATAACAACTGCCCTGAAAGCGTCCACGTTCAACATAGGTTTCCACCAAAACCGGTTGGTAGGCGTAGCGAGCTTGCCAGTCTTGGGCAAGTTGCTTGATCGTCAGGGATAACACATGCGAAGCCAAGCCCTTAACCCGAACCATTGGAGGAATTAAGAAGCGGCTATTATTGACCACACGCTGAATGTTTTCACTGCGGGCCGGATCGCTCCAGCCAATCCACTGATCGCGATCTTTTACACGCAAGCCAGCTGCACTAAAGCTCAGTGCGCTCACCCATCCGCAGGTTTGACTATGAACAAGGTAGCGAATCTGAGCTCCAACCAAAGGACCGCTCTTGAGGTAGTGGTAAGCGTCCAGCATGCTACGCCAAATCGGGGAAAGTTTCCCGCGTTTGACTTCAACCAATTTGAGCTCTCCCAGATCGTCGAGCGATCCCTGAATCGGCGTAATCGGCGGCGGGGCAATCTCCCGAGTAGGCCTTTGGAAGGCATACTTGCGTTTGAGTTCGGGTAAATCAATGATGGATCTGCGGTGAAGCTCCAGTAGCACCTTGCGGCAACTCATATCCTGAAGCTTCCCGGAGGCATTGCGCCAATTGAGTATTGCGCAAACCCTCAGAGAAAGCTGGCGCCGAGAAATGTCGGGCTCCTGCTCGATGAGTTTGCCAATCTGTTCAATGATTTCGGTTGTAAAGTTTTTCCCACCTATCGTGATCATAGGCACAGGAATACCATGAGCTATGTTTGTGATAAGCTAAAAATGTGGGTAATAGTCAGCCAGAAAAAAGAGGGCGATATTTCTTCAGAGGCTGAACGTAATATG
>JBATHL010000434.1:0-4608 GCA_049666745.1 Gammaproteobacteria bacterium | reverse complement strand
TTATCCCATTGATGTTGATCGAGCATGGCTCCAGTCTGCTCGATGGCAGCATTGAAACCGATCAACTGATCGGCCTGTCTATCGGCGTCCTGCTGCCGCTGGCGGTGGCTTTTTTTTTCATCGAGTTTGCAAGCTTCACCTTCTCATTGGAAGACGACCTGTTCAGCTGGCGCTGGCGTAATCTGATCAATAGTAAACATGGTGAAGTTCCGCTCAGCCGTATCGTCAAGGTCAGGCGCGACGCGCTCGAGTCCGGGGACGCCGGGGGTCTGCAGTATTCCTACCGGCTGCTGGTGATTCTGGACGACAGCACCATGATTCCACTCACACGGGGTTATTCGGGCCTGTATGAAAAAAAACTCGACCAGATCGTCGATCAGATTCGAGAACATATCGAGCATAGCGCCAACCTGACATGAAGGTAGAATTTAAACCAATCCCGGGTAAAGTATTGACGATGAAGATCAAAGTGATAATCGCCATCCTGCCCTGGTGCGTGCTGCTGGCTTCCTGCGCAACCCAAAGCGTCGAGCAAATCCCGCTTAATGCGGTGCAGTGCACTGACCCCAGACCGCAGATATGCACCATGGATTACACCCCGGTGTGCGCCACTCGTGATAATGGCACGCGCTGTGCTGCGACACCCTGTGAATCCACTGAAACAGCGACCTATGCCAATGCCTGCACCGCCTGTGCGGATCCCGCCGTGATGTACCATCTACCCGCGGCATGCGGGTCTCAACCTTAAACTCAACGAGCCCGATTATGAAGCTACTTCCTGGCAGAACTGCACCTGGTTTACTACTCATATTTACCATCCTGGCTACCGGCGGATGCCAGACCACATGGGTCAACCTGGATAACTCCAACGTCGAAGACGATGCGTTACGCAAAGCCGAGAAGGCCTGTAACGTTGCCGAAAAACTTGACTCTCTGGAGCAGGCGAAAGAGCGTAAAAACCTGCGTCTGAAGAAGTCAAAATCCAACGAATCAACGATGTTGGTGAAGGATGAATTCGCCCTTGAGGTCCAATCGATAAATGCCGAAATAGATGCCTGTATGCGACAACAGGGTCTTAAAAAATCGGATTGATTGGACCATGGTCTGCGCCCGGGGCAAAAATAACAGGATAACAATGCATACCGTCACTGTCGGCGCCTTCGGTTGCCACTAGCGGGTCTCTGTATCGTGTCAGCACAACTTTTCTACCTGGTCGCGGCCGATGCCATCCTGTTAATTCACGTGTTATTTGTGATTTTTGTTGTACTTGGTCTGCTTTTGGTATTTGCCGGAAAGATTTTTGCCTGGGGCTGGGTGCACAATTTCAACTTTCGCCTGGCGCACCTGGTGGCAATCGGCGTGGTCGTGTTGCAATCGTGGCTGGGCGCTATCTGTCCGCTTACCGTCTGGGAAATGAACTTGCGCGAAAAGGCCGGTGATTCAGTCTACGAGGGCTCGTTCATCGCTCACTGGTTGCAGACATTGCTCTATTATCGCGCCGAAGAGTGGGTGTTTACCCTGCTCTATACACTGTTCGCTGTGCTGGTCGTCGCGAGCTGGTACTGGGTGCGACCGAAGCGCTAGCGTGTGAGGCAAATCGGTCTTCAGCCTCGTTATCCTGATTCCTGTTGCATAAGTTCAGGATAGAATTTGCGTGCTATCTCAGGGTAACTGCGCACCCAGCGCTGCCAGTACTTCTCGCCGAACACCGTCGGTTTGTGCTGGCTCCCCATGCCGTCGGTGCCGGCAGCCATTTCCGCGCGAGAAGCCATCAATCCTTCACTGCGATGTCGTTCGCTACGCATAACCTCGTCGATATAAAAAGCATCGATAGGTAGCGGGTCGAGCACCGTATTTAGATCAGGACTGTAAAAGAATGCCGACGAATAGCGCTCGCAGTCGGTCCTGTTGATTACCCGGTGCGGGGTCGCGATAAAGTAGTTATGCGTTACCAGTTGCAGCAGTTCCCCGGTATTGACCACCAGGCTGCCGGGAACTGGATCAACCGGGTACCAGGTGTTGTCGTTGGCCTGCGCTTCGAGCCCCGGGTTTTCATCCTGTAACAGCAAAGTCAGGAATCCTGAGTCCTTATGCACCCCGACGCCATGCCCATCCGCGAGGGTTTGCGGGTAGCGGATCAGTTTCAGATAGGGTGACGGATTCTCTCCGAAAACCCGTTCGATATGGTTTTCATCGAGGCCCAGGGCAAGCGACATGATGCGCAGGATTTGTCGGGAAACTTCGGACAGGCGCATGAAATAATCATTAACGGTTTCCCTGAAACCTGGAATTTCGTCCGGCGGCGGCCATTGATTTGGACCTACCAGCGCCATGTAATAGGGATCAGGATCAGTAATCGCGCTGCGCTCGACGCCGATGTCGATTTGTTCGCGGAAATCGATCTGGTTGTTGGTGAGCTCCGATCCCAGCTGTTCCCAGCCGCGAAACTGTGCCGAGCCCTGCTTGTCGATCGCCTGCTTGGTGTCTTGCGACAATGCAAAAAACGCCTTCAGGGTCTGCAAATAAGAATCACTAATACCTGTCGGGATGCCGTGATTGATGACATAGAAGAAGCCGATTTCGTGACACAGCTGTCGAACACGTTGACACAGCTCGCGGCGCTGCCGGGCATTTCCGGCAAACCATGGCTCCAGATCGATTACGGGCAGCGTGGCGGGCATTATGTTTGAACCGGCAAAGTCATTGCTACTATGAGACGACAGGCAGGAATTATAACCGAAAACATTACTGCCCAGGTTTGCCAATATTGCGGCTTTGCCGGTGGCAGGGATGCGCTTTTGCAGGTCGCATTCCCACTACCGGTGCTGTTATCCTGAACACCATACACTGCTGGAATTTGACCATGAAACTATTGAGAATAGCAGCCTTTTCCGACGCCGATCGCGGCGGTAATCCGGCCGGGGTAATGATTGCAGACACCCTTCCCGGTGAAGACGAGATGCGACGCATCGCGGCTGAAGTCGGTTACTCGGAAACCGCATTCGCGATGCCACAGGGCGATGCCTGGCGGGTACGCTATTTCTCGCCCGAGTCCGAGGTGCCATTTTGCGGGCACGCGACGATCGCTCTCGGTGCGGCGCTCGCACTGGCGCACGGTAACGGCGTTTACAGGCTGAAGCTAAATTCAGCCGATATTACGGTTACGGGCGAGTGCAACGGTGAGCAGATTTCCGCTACCCTGCAATCCCCGCCGACGCATAGCGAACCGGTGCCCGCCAGACTATTGGCCGAGGTGCTTGAGTTATTCGGATATACCGATGATGATATCAACAGCGGGATTCCCCCCGCGCGCGTGCATGGGGGTGCTGATCACCTGGCACTATGCCTGAATTCACGCGCGGCGCTGGCGGGAATGCAGTATCAGCTCGATGCCGGGCGCGAATTGATGAACCGCGAAAACCTGGTCACCATCCTGTTCGCCTACGCCGAAACCCCGCGCCGGTTTCACACGCGTAACCCGTTTGCCTCGGGTGGCGTCTACGAAGACCCGGCTACCGGCGCTGCAACCGCTGCCTTTGCCGGTTATCTGCGCGACCTCGACTGGCCGCACGAAGGTTCAATTGAAATCGTACAGGGTGAAGACATGGGCATGCCCTCGCGACTCCGCGCGGACATTCCACCCGAACCCGGCAGTTCGATCCGTGTCGCAGGGACTGCCCGCATTATGGCGGTTTGATCGATATGAAAACCGGTATTGTCGAGTTCAGCTTCGCGGCTGTATTCGCGGACGCCAACGCCACCCGGACTGCAGCTTGAACTCCCCTGCGACCAGCATTACCGAGATCAAGACCACGCTCGCGGGGGAGCGAAAAACCTTTAGCTGCGAGTTACTGCAGGCCACCCCAACCGGGGCGGTGGTGGTTTACCGCATGCCCGCCGATCATCAGCTCGAAGATATTCTGCTGCGCAAGGGCACTATTAGCCTCGGTTATTTCTGGCAGGACAAGCCCTTCAACGCCTATCACTGGATCGATAGCCGGCTGGATACTGTCGCGCTTTACTTCAACGTTAGTGACAATACAACTATCTCGGCCGAATCAATCGCCTGGCGGGACCTGGTGGTCGACATTCTGATTACCCCGGATGGCCGTTGTCGCGTGCTCGATGAAGACGAGCTACCCGCTGATATCGACCCCGGATTACAGCATTACATCGACCACACGCGGGATCAATTATGTCGCGAGCCATTGTCTAGCCTGGCCGAATATGACAAGCTCACGCGACAGTTAATCAACCACGAATAAACCCATGCCACTTGAACTCTGGCTTGCCTATGTCGCCACCAGCGCGGTGGTGCTCGCGATCCCCGGCCCAACCATACTGCTGGTGTTGAGCTATTCGATCGCGCACGGGCGTAAATCTACGTTACCGCTGGTTGCCGGGGTAGCGCTCGGTGATTCCGTCGCCATCACGCTGTCGCTGATCGGGCTCGGCACATTGCTGGCCGCTTCAGCATTCTGGTTTACGATCATCAAATGGATGGGGGGACTCTACCTGATTTACCTCGGCTTGCGCTTGTTGCGAGGCGCCACCAGGCCGATGCAACTGCAGGCCAGGCAGGAGCAACAAACTTCCCCGCGTAAACTG
>JBATHL010000433.1:0-26950 GCA_049666745.1 Gammaproteobacteria bacterium | reverse complement strand
ACCTGACTGGCTGGCCGCAAGCCCGGTCAGGTAAAAAAATCCAGCAGCGCCCTCGCGCCGAGACGCGGCTCTTCCTCGACGATAAAATGTCCGCAATCGATCGCTACCTCGGTCACATCCGCGGCCCATTTGCGCCAGGTTTTGAGTGGCGAATTGGCCTTGTCGCTGAGATACCCGGTGCTCCAGATCACCAGCACCGGGCAGTCCAGTAGATCTCCCGCATCGCGATTAGCCTCGTCGTACAGCCGATCGACCGTGGCACCCGCGCGGTAATCCTCGCATTGTGCGTGAATCTTGCGAGGATCCCGGTATTGTTCGAGATAAGCCTCAACCGCCCCGGGGTCCAGTTTGGCAATGTCTGAGGCCCAGCGTTCCAGCAGGAAGCGATAAAACAGATTAGGATTCTGCCCGATCAACTCTTCCGGTAGCGGTGCGGTAGCCGCCAGCAGGGACCAGTGAAACGCCGACACAGTGGCGGCCGTGTCCATGTCTTCCCAGACGTCGAGTGTCGGGATGATGTCAATCGCACAGTATTTCGTAACTCGCCCCGGATGATCGAGTACCAGACGATAACCGACGCGCCCCCCGCGATCATGTCCGGCTAACGCGAAGCGATCGAATCCGTAGTGATCCGCCAGGGCGATGATGTCCCTTGCCATTTCGCGCTTCGAATACTGTTTGTGTTCGGGATCACCCGCAGGCGCCGAGCTGTCGCCATAACCGCGCAGATCAGGCATCACCAGCGAAAAGTGCCGCGCCAGTTCGGGTGCGACCCGGTGCCAGATGACATTGGTTTGTGGAAAACCATGCAGTAGAAATAATGGCGGACCGCTGCCACCGGTGACGACGTTGAGTTCCACCCCATTCACTGGAATCATTTGCTGCTTGAAACTTGCAGGAAACATAAGCCTTCAATTCCGGAAAAACATGTTACGAGATACCGCACTTATCGCTGCCAGGCATACAACCAAAATACCTGACTTGATGCAAGTGAGCAGGATTCCGATATACTGGCGCGATAATAGCCGACGCCAGTTTAACCCATAATTTAATGTTTCGAACGATCGATAACCGACAACCCTGTGTGTTATCGAACAACACGAGTGAGGCCCCGGAATGTTGACAGTAACGCAGCGAATCCGCGTCGAATGGGCGCATTGTGACCCCGCAGGAATCATTTTTAACCCGCATTACTACATCTGGATGGATTCCGGTACCCATGCCTTGCTGCAGTCCGCCGGGTTCGATTTAATCGGTAACACGCACAAGGACAACCTGTTCCGTGGTTGCCCACTGGTGGCGAGCAACATGGCGTTCAGGCGACCGCTTTACTTTGGTGATGTTACCGTACTTACGTCGCGCGTCGAAAAATTTGGCAACACGTCGTTTGTCGTTGCACACGAATTCCGCCAGGGTAATATCGAGGCACCCGTGGCTACCGGCAACGAGGTCAGGGTGTGGGGATCTTCCGCTCCCGATCATCCGGAGAAACTTGTCGCACAAAGAATGCCGGACGAGGTCAGGACGATGTTATCGGTCGATAAAACGGTCGATGTTTCGGTTTGATCAATCGCCGTATGGGTAAGCTTCGGTGTAGAATGCAGCCCATTGTTGGCAAGATTGAGCAAACCAATTCGAGGAGCAGCAACTTATGGTCACCTTCATCATTCTGTTAAACGTCAAGAGCAATAAAATAACCGAGATCGCGGAAGAACTTGCGAGCATCCCGGAAATTTCGGAAGTCTACTCGGTCACCGGAATTTATGACCTGGTCGCCATTGTGCGCACCAAAACCAACGATGATGTTGCCGAACTGGTCGCTAATCGCATGGGGTCGATCAAGGGCATCAAGAAAACCGATACCATGCTCGCGTTCAAGGCATTTTCGCAGCATGACCTCGAAGCGATGTTTTCAATCTAGCCTCTGTTATGAGCTGCGCTGGCGCAGCTTTTCCGGCGCGCGGCTCAGCGCATTGTTGCCATTCGCCAGTTTCTCCAGCAGTCGCAGCAACTGTGCGGTTTCCACGTCATCCAGTGGTGCCACGATACGTTGCTGCACCGACTCGACCGCTGCCAGCGCCTCTGCGAACAGGTATTTCCCCGCCGCGGTGATGGTGACGATTTTGGCGCGTTGATCATGCGTCGATTTTTCGCGCCGTACCAGTTTGCGTTGCTCCAGCTTGCGAATCACCAGCGAAATCGTGGTACGGTCCAGCGCGGCGGCTCCGCCGAGCGTGACCTGGTCCTGTGGCCCGTTGGCGAGCAAAGAATCCAGTACCGCGAATTGCAACGGCGTCAGGTCATAGCGCTCAGCTTCATCGTGAAATACTGCGACCGCGATCTGGTGGCAACGGCGCAGCAGGTGGCCCACCATATGCTCGACTCGACTCGTCATACCTGGACCGCGACGGACGGGTTTGCCGGTGGCTCGGTTACATAGTCAGTCATTCAGCTTGCTCCCGTTAAATGGTCAGGCCTGGCCGCGCTGTTCGCGCCAGAAGCCCAGTTTTAATTGTGCCGTGCGGTCGGAATAACTGAATAGTACGGCTTCGCTTTCAGTTTCATGGGTTACCCAGGCCCAACTGGGTACCACGAAGATATCCTTTGCTCCCCAGGCGAAAGTCTCGCCATTGATGATACTGCGGCCGCTGCCCTCGGTGGCGACAAACACCGTGGCGTCGGTGCTACGGTAGGCAAGGCTGTGGAAGTTCGGCGGCAGCAGCTGCAGGAAGGCTGAGATCGTCGGCATCGCAAACTGACCATCGACCGGATTGACGTAACGCATCTTCAAGCCGTGGCACGGATCCCAATCCTGTTCGCGCCGCATCACTTCGAGTGCCTCGCGCGAACGGTTGTAAGGGTAATTGAAAAGCGGCGAGGCCAGCTCATGCTGGCGGTAGTCCACCGGCAGCATGTTGGCGCCATAACGTGCAAAGCTGTCGCCGCTGCGGCGTGAGATCGGTTGTTCGTCGGTCGTCATTCCCTCGGCGAAAGAGGCATCGAAAAATGAAACCATCGGGATATCGAGCCCATCCATCCAGATCATCGGCTCTTCGCTGTGATTGCCGTGGTCATGCCAGGCCCAGGGCGGGGTGATCACGAAATCGCCGAACTCCATGTTGGTGCGTTCACCGTTGACGCTGGTGTGCGCTCCCGAACCGTCGATAACGAAGCGCAGCGCTGACTGGCTGTGGCGATGCGCCGGTGCGACTTCACCTGGTAGCACCAGTTGCAGCCCGGCGTAGAGCGAGGTGGTAATTCTGGATTGACCGCGCATTCCCGGGTTTTCCAGGATCAGCACGCGACGTTCGGCTTCCTTCGCGGTGATCAGGTCACCGGCCTCCAGCAACCACTCGCGGGCCTGGTCGAATCTCCACAGATTAGGCAGGCAATTACTTTTCGGTTGCGGGGTAATGATATCGGCAAACACGGCCCACAGCGGGGTATAGGCTAACTGGTCAATTTTGCGGTAAAACGCCAGGCGTTCGGGTGTTTCTGCAGGCTTCTCTGTGAGTGACATGAATATCTCCTAATTGTCAGGCATCGAGCCCGGTGCCGCCGTAGAGCCACTCGAGCTTGTCGTACCATTGTGCGGTAGACTGCCCTTGCGCGGGCCTCGTCACCGACTCCTGGCGTATCGAAACAGTGGAAGGCATTCAGTTATTTAATCAGTACTATGATCATAGTACTGATTAAAATTCAAGTCAAACGATTCATTTCCAGTGCCACTGCAGCCGGGAAAGCGAGGGCTCAATCCGATCGTGGCTTATCAGCATGCCGCACGGTTATTTCCAGTTTTCACCCAGACCGATTGGCGCGGGGAGCCTGTTAACCAGCTGGTTAAGCAATTCCGCAAATTCGTCGTGACATTTTTCACCAAACATTGGATCCTCATTGTCGCCGAACGCGGCATCGATTTCTTCCCAGTCCGAAGCCTCGAGTACTTCCCTGGCCTTCGGTAATACCTCCTTCTCTTCCTTGATTGCGTGATCACGTTCAAAGCCGGTATACCTGAGCACTCTATCTCGAAAATGCGGGAATTCGGCTGGACCTGAAAATTCGTAGGCCGAGAGTGCTTTCAGCATCTCGACAAAGAGTATTTCGCCTTCGGCGTGCTGCATTCCGAGTTCCCGGATCAGGCCCTCGGTTTCGGGCGCCCGCGCCAGGAGTTTCGGGAACAGGTAGTGGTTTTCTTTGGGGTGATGAAAGCGATCCAGAAAACGATCGAGATAGGTAAACAATCCGTGGAATATGCTGAAATCCGGTTGCTTGCCGTTGTCTATTTCCTCAATAAGTTTTTCCAGACTGTAAAGCACCGCCTGAAGGTTTTTGTGCTCGCTCTTGATAATGGATATTGCCTGCATTCGCATACCTGCCGGTTCTTTGAACAGGCACGAACTTTAACATATCGGCATTGATGCCGGCTTGACCAAAATCATCTGCGCAGGTTCCGCTTGTATCGACTCTAACTGCAAGATTACTGCCCCCGATTTGTTAAGTGCGTTTGCGCAGCAACAGCGCACAGGTCAGCCCCATGCCCGCCATCACGATCACGACCAGGTTGGCGCTGTTCCAGTCAGCCGAAAATTCGACAATCGAACTGACCATCATCGGGCCGATAGTCTGGCCGATGCCGGCGCCCTGCAGCATGAATCCGGCCATCAGCGCCATGTGCGACGGGCTCGGAGAATAGCGCGCGGCGAGCACGAAAGCCGTGCCCGGGAACATGCCGCCGAACGCGGAAAACATGAAGCCGGCAACGACTTTAATCGCTGGCTCGCTGAAGCTAGCAAACACCAGCATCGCGCACAGACCCATTGCGATGAATGACACTGTCAGTAGCTTCCATGGCACGAAGCCCCGGCCGATCAACCAGCCGGCGCTGACGTTACCGATGATATTGCCAACCACGACGATCGCACCGAAACGGGCCGCCTGCGCGAACGGTACGCTGTAATCGGTGACGAGGATGGTCGGTAAGAATGCGGTCAGCGATTGATACAGGCTGGAATAGCAGATGAAGCCAGTGACCACGAGCAGCGGTCCAAGGCGTAGCACACTGGTGATGAATTCGGCCGTGCTCAGTTGAATGCCCGCCCTGGCCGGCGTACCACGGAACGTCAGTGCCAGGATGGCACCCCAGGCCAGCATGATAAAGCCGATATCGTTCCACAGGCCGCGCCAGCCGTGCCAGTCGATTAGCACCGGGGTAACGATCATCGACAGGCCGATCCCGGCCGGCATGAACGCGCCCCACAGGCCCATCGCCAGTGGGCGATCTCGATCGCTGGCGGAACGGCTGATCAGCGACGGCAGGGCTACGATCGCGAGGATAAATCCGAGTCCCTCGATCAGGCGCGACAGCAATAATACATCGATATCCGGCGCGATTGCGCCGAGAAAAGCGCCGCCGGCCGACACCGTGAGCCCGGTCAGGGCCATGCGTACATGGCCGATACGATCTGCTAGCAGGCCGAAGCCCGCGCCGGCAAAGGCCGCGATCAGGCTGAACAGCGAGAGGATCAGCCCGGCCTGAACCAGGTTTAAACTCAGTTCGTCGATAATCAGCGCCAGCGACGCGAAGGTCTTGCCGAGCTGAAACGCGGCAACGCAACCCGCGAGAAAGGCTACCCATATCCTGGGCCAGGAGGATTGATTCATGGGGTCCGCAGTTTAGATTCAGGCCTGAAAACAGTGCAACATAATACTAGACCCGTTCGATGATCGTGGCGATACCCTGGCCGACGCCAATGCACATGGTGCATAGCGCGTAGCGACCGCCGCCGGCGTGCAGCTGGTTGATTGCGGTCGTGATCAGACGCGCACCGCTGGCGCCGAGTGGATGGCCGAGGGCGATCGCGCCGCCATTCGGGTTCACGCGCGCATCGTCGTCGTCGAGTCCAAGGTCGCGTAATACCGCGAGGCCCTGTGCAGCGAAGGCCTCATTTAATTCGATTACATCCATCTGCTCCAGGCTCAGGCCGGTCTGCTGCAGCAGCTTGCGCGTGGCCGGCGCGGGGCCGAAGCCCATGATACGCGGCGCGACGCCGGCGGTTGCCATGCCAATCATGCGTGCTCGCGGCGTCAGCTTGAATTGTGCGCTAGTCGTTGCGTCGGCCAGCAACAGTGCGCAGGCACCATCGTTGACGCCGGAAGCGTTGCCCGCCGTGACGGTACCGTCGGCCCTGACGATCGGGCGCAGTGCGGCGAGTTTCTCCAGCGAGACTGCGCGTGGATGTTCGTCCTGCACCACCACGATGGGATCGCCCTTGAGCTGCGTTACGCTGACGGGAGTGATTTCGGTGGTAAAGAATCCCGACTGTTGCGCCTGCGCTGCATTTTGCTGCGAACGTAGCGCCATGCGATCCTGCGCGTCGCGTTCGATGTTGAAATCCGCAGCGACGTTCTCCGCGGTTTCCGGCATCGAATCGATACCGAAGCGCTGCTGCATGACCGGGTTGACGAAGCGCCAGCCGATGGTGGTGTCGTAAACCGCGTTATTGCGGCTGAACGCGCTGTCCGCTTTTGGCATCACGAACGGTGCGCGGCTCATGCTCTCGACGCCGCCGGCGAGTACCAGGCCTGTCTCGCCGCTCTTGATCGCGCGCGCCGCTATGCCGACCGCGTCCATGCCTGAACCGCACAGGCGGTTCACGGTCGATCCCGGTACGCTCTCAGGCAGACCCGCGAGCAGCGCCGACATGCGCGCGACGTTGCGGTTGTCCTCGCCTGCCTGGTTGGCGCAGCCGAAGATGACGTCGTCGACCCTGTCCCAGTCGACATTCGGGTTACGTTGCATCAGCGCCCGTAACGGGATTGCGCCGAGGTCGTCGGTGCGCACCGATGATAGTGCACCTCCGTAGCGACCGATGGGCGTGCGAATCGCATCGCAGATATAGGCTTCGTTCATGATGGTCTATCCAGTGATAAGTCGAAAAAGCTGATCGCGACCAGATCGATCACCCCGTTCATCGGGATTCCTGCCGCCATGTGCGTTGACGTAACCAGGGGCTCACGCGGTAGCGTTCGCCGCGGTAATGCGCGTCGAGCCGGTCTAACAGTTCGATCACGGCCTGCGCGTTCCAGGCCTCTAGCCATTCGAACGGCCCGGCCGGATAGTTGACGCCGAGTTTCATCGCGGCATTGGCGCCGGCAGTATCACAGACGCCCTGATGTACCGCGTCGGCGGCCTCGTTAATCAGCATGGCAATTGTGCGCGCCACGACCAGGCCGGGCACGTCACCGACCTGCTGCGGGACAAAGCCGAGCAGGGCGAGCCACTTCGGCGCCGCCTCGACCCATTGCGTCGACGCGCCCGAGGCGGGGCTCCAGGCCAATGCGAGCCCGGGTTCTTCACCTAGTGGTAGATCGAATACCGCGACGTCTTGCCCGAGCCCGACGGCGATACGGCCGTCGGTCAGGCGCAGGCTGGACTTGTCCACCTGCAGGCCGATCCAGCTGCTGTCGGAGATACGATCGAAGTGGCAGTCGTGTAGCTCGAGTACGGTGCCGATGCGCTCGGCGATCGGCCCTTCACCATGCACGGCCAGCTTATCGGTGGACGGCGGGCTATCTTGCGCCGGGAAATCCGGCGCCTGCGATTGCGTGTCGCCGGTATAATCATAAAAGCCGCGCCCGCTCTTGCGCCCGAGCAGACCGCCATCGACCAGTTCCTGCTGAATCAGCGATGGCGTGTAGCGCTTGTCGTAGAAATTGGCCTCGTAGACGGAGCGTGTCACCGAGAAGTTGGTATCGTGTCCGATCAGGTCCATCAATTCGCAGGGTCCCATGCGAAACCCCGCGCCACGCAGGCAGGTGTCGAGCACAGCGGGCGTCGCTGCCTGTTCCTGCAGCAGCGCCAGGGATTCGGCATAGAACGGCCGCGCAATGCGGTTGACGATGAATCCCGGGGTCGAGCCTGCATGAACGGGAACTTTGCCCCAGGCTTCAGATAGCTGGAAGATCGTGTCGGCTGCAGTAGCCGAGGTCTGCAGTCCGGACACGACCTCGACCAGTTTCATTAGTGGTACCGGGTTGAAAAAATGCATCCCGACGAGGCGTTCCGGGTGCAGAAGTCCATTGGCAATCGCGGTCACAGACAGGGATGACGTATTGGTTGCGAGTACACAATCAGCGGCGACGATGTTCTCGAGCTGCTGGAACAGGTTGCGTTTGATCTCGATGTTCTCGACGATCGCTTCGATTACGAGACCAGTCGCGGCGGCCGCATCGAGGGATTCGACTGGTTCGACTCGCGACAGAATCGCGGCGGTCTCGGCGTTACTGAATTTGCCCCTGGCGACGAGTTTATCGAAAGTGGATTCGAGCCGGGTCTTCGCCGCAGCGGCCGCAGCCGATTGGGCGTCGAAAAGCATGACGCGGTGACCGGCCTGCGCGGCAACCTGGGCAATACCGGTTCCCATGACGCCGGCACCGACAACAAGGACGGTCGGGTTGTCGAGACTCGCGCTCATTCCTCAATCCAGTCTGGCGGTCGTTTGTCGAGAAAAGCGGCAAAGCCCTCGCGGGCTTCCGCGGTTCCGCGTACCCGACTGATGGTTTGTGCACTCAACTCGCGCACCTCGGCGGTTACCGGACCGACTTCCAGTTGCGCGAACAGGGCCTTGATTTCACGCTGTGCATGCGGACCACCGGCAAGCAGCTCTGCGACGACAGCATCGACCGCAGTATCCAGGTCATCGAGGGCGCTGACCTGGTGTACCAGGCCAAGCGCGAGCGCTTCCGCAGCGCGGATGCGCGACATCGTTAACGCGAGTCGGCGAGCATGGCGCTTGCCGACCGCATTGATCAGGTAAGGACTGATAGCTGCGGGGAGGATGCCGAACCTGGCCTCGCTGATCGCGAAGCTGGCATTATCGGCCGCAATCGCGACATCGCAGGTACAGGCGAGTCCGACGCCGCCGCCCAGCGCCGCGCCCTGGATGCGCGCCAGCGTCGGCTTGGGGCAGGCGTCTATCTTACCCAGCATCGCCGCGAAGCGCCGTGCATCGGCGAGGTTCCACTCCCGGGATTCGTTGCTGGCACGTTGCATCCACTTCAGGTCGGCGCCGGCGCTGAAATGCTTGCCCGCACCCGCCAGCACGATGACGCGTACGTCGGCGTCATTAATCAGCTGGTCGAAGGCGGTATCGAGTTCACCAATCATCGCTTCGTCGAAGGCGTTGAAAACATCGGGTCGCGACATCGTGATCTGCGCCACGCCATTACCGCGCTGGTTGATTTCGAGAGTTTTCAGATCGTTCATTAGCAGGTCTCCAGGCACAGGCCCCCGTGATACTGCCGCTCGTCACCGGGGTTTATCCGGGCTAACGGGGTCGTTTGCGTCTGGCTCGATGTTAAACCGGATGCAGTGAAAATGTCGATCCGAACTGTACCTAGTTAAAGCGAATGTACTCGAAGTCAACCGCTTGACGGTTGATGCCGATGGGTGGCGGCGCAATCCAGTTGGCGAACTTGCCCACTTCGGCGACACGCCCCATCAGGCTGGCGACGTACTCGCGGTCGCTCTCGGACGGTAGCCACGCGGATTCGTGTTGCTGCCATTGTGCCTCGGTCAATACTTTGCCATCCGGGCTGATACGGGTACCGCCGAGGGCACCGATCTTGCGATTGAAACCCTTGTGTGGAACCGTCAATTCATAAGGCATGCCAGCCTTCCTGATGATCCGGTTCCAGCGCTTGACCCCGGACACGGTATCCCTGATGTAATCGTCGCGCAGGACCTCGTTCAACGCGTTGAGCATGGGTACTTCTTTCTCCACCAGCTTGCCATCGCGTACCTCGAGTACCGGGTAGCCGTCGTTTTTCAGTACATGATCGTCTTTACGCTTGCGCTCCGTATAGCGGCCCTTGAGCCCGGTCGAGTAAAAGGTTGCCGCGTTACTCGATTCGTCGGCGCCGAACAGATCGATGGTGACGCTGAAATGAAAATTGATGTAACGCTGGACGGTCTGCAGATCGATGACGCCGGCGGCGCGCAGGACGGCCGGATCCTCGGTTTTGAGTTCCTTCATCGTGTCGCAGGTTCGCTGGATGACGCGTGCCACGCCGGATTCACCGACGAACATGTGGTGCGCTTCCTCGGTCAGCATGAAACGCGTGGTGCGCGCCAGCGGATCGAAGCTGGACTCGGACAACGCGTGCAGCTGGTACTTACCGTCACGATCGGTGAAATAGGTAAACATGAAGAAAGACAGCCAGTCCGGGGTTTTCTCGTTAAATGCCTGCAGGATTCGCGGATTGTCTTCCTCGCCGCTACGACGCTCCAGCAGGGCCTCGCCTTCCTCGCGGCCGTCGCGGCCGAAATACTTGTGCAACAGGTAAACCATGGCCCAAAGATGACGCCCTTCTTCGACATTGACCTGAAACAGGTTGCGCAGATCGTACATGCTGGGCGCGGTCAAGCCGAGATGGCGTTGCTGTTCGACTGAAGCCGGCTCGGTATCACCCTGGGTTACGATGATACGACGCAGGTTGGCGCGGTACTCACCGGGCACCGATTGCCAGGCGTCTTCGCCCTTGTGGTCACCGAAATGAATCTTGCGCTCCGGCTCCGCGGGATTGAGAAAAATGCCCCAGCGGTAATCCGGCATCTTGACGTAGTCGAATTGCGCCCAGCCTTCAAGGTCGACGCTGGTTGCGGTGCGCAGGTAAACGTCGAAGTCATGTGAACCCTCGGGTCCCATGTCCTGCCACCATTCGAGGTAGTTGGGTTGCCAGTGTTCCAGCGCGCGCTTGAGGGCGCGATCTTCGCCAAGGTTGACGTTGTTTGGAATTTTCTCGTTGTAATCGATCGAGGACATTATCGTTCTCCTGGGGTTGATTCAGACCCGGTTCCAGTCGAAGGCGGATTTTTCGCCGGTGCCGTAAACCTTGAGCGCGCCGCTTTCGCCAACCGCGTTGGGACGCTGAAAGATCCAGTTCTGCCACGCGGTCAGGCGGCCGAAGATGCGGGTAAACATGTTTTCCGTGCCGTTAAAGCGCAGATTGGCCTCCATGCCGGTCAGGGCATCGGGCGACATCGAGACACGTTCTTCGATGGCGATCCTGATTTCGTCATCCCAGTCGAGATCATCGGGATTACTGGTCACCAGGCCAAGCTCGAATGCGGCGTCGGCGTCGAGGGGTTGCGCGAGCTGCGCGCGCACGGCGTCGAGCGCCACCTGCTCACAGTAGAAACGCCGTTCCAGGCGGCTTTCGCCGGTGATCATCGGATAAAGCCCGAAGTTGACCTCGCCGACGGTGATCCGGGGCGCGGCGTCGGGATCGTCCGGCAGCGCCAGGTGGTAGCTGCGGTCGCAGGCCAGCGCGAGCTCGAGGAAAGTGCCGGCGAAACAGCTGCCCTCGTCGATCAGCGCGAACAGGCTCCGCGAGGAAACATCCAGCCGACTCAGCGTACGCCTGAGCAGGCCGATGGTTTCGTGCACCAGCCAGTGATCCCGGTCCTGCATCAGCGTGGCATCCATCGCCAGTACCGCGGCGGTATCGCCAGCGGTTTTGATGACCCAGGTGCCCAGCTCGAGTTCGTTGGTACGCATCGACAGGATCGCATCGTCGAGTTCGCGTGCGAGTGCGAGCGGGTACCAGTTGGCGCCGGCAGCCTCGATCGCGTCCACGTGTTGCGGTTGCTCGCCTTCGGGTGCATGCACGGTAAAGGTCGCGGTGCGTGCGCGCCGATCCATCTCGACGCTGACGTGGCGGTAGCGCAATGCATTGTCTTCGATGCTGCGTTCGAGCGGCGTCAGTAAGAAGCCCTGACCGTCCGGCCGGTTGCTTGCGGCGGCCAGTTCGAGTGCGCGATTGCTAACGGTTTCCTCGAATACCGCGGGTTTGGCGATTTCGTCGACCAGGCGCCAGTCTTTGGCGCGCTGTCCGCGCACACCTTCGGTCGTGGTGCAAAAAATATCGGCCAGGTCGTGGCGCACGTGGCGCTTGTCGGTGACGCGCGTCAATCCCCCGGTACCCGGTAATACGCCGAGCAGCGGCACTTCGGGCAGGCTGACCGCGCTCGAGCGATCGTCGACCAGGATGATTTCATCACAGGCCAGCGCCAGTTCGTAACCGCCGCCTGCGCAGGCGCCGTTAACCGCGGCGATGAATTTGAGGCCGCTGTACTTCGACGAATCCTCGAGGCCGTTGCGGGTTTCGTTGGTGAACTTGCAGAAATTGACTTTCCAGGCGTGGCTGGAGAGGCCGAGCATGAAAATGTTCGCGCCGGAGCAGAAAATCTTGTCCTTGAGACTGGTAATGACGACGGTTTTGACCTCGGGATGTTCGAAACGGATGCGGTTGATCGCATCGTTGAGCTCGATGTCGACGCCGAGGTCGTAGCTATTGAGTTTCAGCTTGTAGCCGGGGCGCAGCCCGCCATCCTCATCGAAATCGGCCTCGAGCCTGGCAACCGGGCCGTCGAAATTGAGTTTCCAGTGGCGATACTGTGTTGGATCGGTCTGATAGTCTACGCGATCGGGTGCGGTCAAGATGTCATCTCCTGGGATCGATTCGGGTCAGGGACCTGCGCGCCACCGCTGCGGGGAGCTTTTTCCCGCACCAGCTCACACAGACAGTTAAAAGTTGTGCGCAGGTTTTGCTCGCTGGTGTCGAGCCGAAGCTGGGCCTGGGCGTAACTGGGCTCACGGCTTTGGAGAATGTTCTGCAGGTCCTGCATGGCTTCGCGGTTGCCCTGCATCGGGCGGAAATCACCCTGTTCGATCACGCGCTGCATGTGATCCGCGGGACTTGCCTGCAGCCAGATGCAGTTGCAATTCGCCAGCAGCAGGTCGAAGGCCGCAGGGTCAGACACGAGTCCGCCCGGAATTGCGATCACCGCCTGGTCGTGATTCGCGATCGTGTCAGTCAGCGCGCGACTTTGATAGCGGCGATACGCATTGGCGCCATACAACGCCTGGATCTCGCCGATGGTGCAGGCCGCCAGCAGCTCGATTTCGCGGCTTAACTCGACCAACGGGATATCGAGACTGTCAGCAAGCATCTTACCCAGGGTGGATTTACCTGCGCCGCGCAGGCCGATCAACGCGATGCGGCGTGTGCTCACAGCTGCGGGCTGCTGGTCGGCAAGGATCTCGCCGATCGCGATACGGACCCGGCGCAAATCGGCTTCGCTCCGATCGGCCAGCAGCGCGTGGATCATCGACCATTCAGGGGAAAGGGTGGTGAAGTCGCCAATCAGTTCGGCCAGTGAACATCGCAACGCGGCGGCGACCTGATCGAGCACCAGCACCGACACGTTGCCCTCGCCGTACTCCAGGTTGGCCAGATGACGTTCGGAAACCCCGGCCGCGGCAGACAGGGCTTTGCGCGTGATACCGCGTCGCTCGCGCAATGAACGTACACGATCGCCCAGCGAAACCAGTAAATGGTTATCGCCGGAAAAACGCCCTGTAGCGGTTTTGCTTTCGCCAGAATTTGTTACGCTTATCATCTGAATCAGAAACACGCACTATAATGCGTGAAAAAATTAATATATTGCGCTTTCATGCACAATAATTCATATTTTGCGGATTGGCAAGAGAATTAACCGGGGGGCAGCATGAGCATCGATGAACTGCATCAGCAAATCAAAACATTAACCGACCAGATCGCCGCACGGTCGCTGGATAAGACGTTACAGGATTGGCTGAACCAGGAGCATGGGGCAGGCAGTGAAACCTGCGATGGTCTGAATGCAATCTGCCGTCGCGGAGTCGACGAGGGCTGGCTGTGCCAGCACGAAGCCGGCGGCATTCGTTACGGCCGGGTATTCAAACCCGATGACGAATTGCACCGGTTTTCGGTCGATGTGGTCGACATGGACAATGTCGTCGGCCCGCATCATGCGCACCCCGCGGGTGAGATCGACCTGGTCATGCCGCTCGAAGGCGATGCCCTGTTTGATGAACACCCGGCGGGGTGGGTAGTCTATCCGCCTGGCAGTGCGCACCACCCGACGGTTACCAACGGCCGCGCATTAGTGCTGTACCTGCTACCGGAAGGCAGCATAGAATTTACCCGATAATCAAAGTTGTCACGGTCCACGCGGGCCGGATATTCGCCGATGGCTGGAGGAGCGCATGAATATCGATAACGTCGCCGCACCGGGCGAAGTGTTTAATTACGCCACGCATCTGCTCGATCTGAATACGTCGCGCGCGTCGAAGACCGCCTATATCGACGATACCGGCAGTTTGACCTATGCCGAGCTTGCCGACGGCGTTCGCCGGGTGGCGGCCGCCCTGATCGGCGCAGGGGTGCGTCGCGAGGAACGTGTCCTGCTGTTGATGCATGACTGCAATGACTGGCCGGTTGCTTTTCTCGGCGCAATATATGCCGGCGTCGTGCCGGTCGCGGTCAACACCCTGCTGCCGGCCGATGACTATCATTACATGCTGCATCACAGCCGTGCGCGTGCCGCGCTGGTATCGGATGCGCTGCTGCCGGTACTGCGTGAGGCGATGCAAAAAGGCGGGCACGAAATTGAGTCGGTGATCGTATCGCGCGCTGACTCCGAGCTGGCTGACGGCGAACAGGCAATGGCTGACTTTGTAGCCGCGGCGCAACCGCTCCCCGAGGCTGCTGCCACCAGCCCCGACGACCCGGGATTCTGGTTGTACTCGTCGGGTTCCACCGGCCGACCCAAGGGCACGGTGCATACCCACGCCAATCCCTACTGGACCAGTGAGCTTTACGGCAAAGAGGTGTTGGGTATTGCCGAGTCGGACATCTGTTTTTCCGCGGCCAAACTGTTTTTTGCCTATGGGCTCGGTAACGCGTTGACCTTTCCGCTGAGCGTCGGCGCAACCAGCGTGCTGCTCGCCGGCCGGCCGACGCCGGACGTCATCTATCAACGGCTGGTCGAACATCGTCCGACATTGTTTTTCGGTGCGCCTACCGGTTATGTCGCAATGCTGGCCTATCCCGATATTCCCGCTAACGAACAACTTGCCTTGCGCCTCGCGGTATCCGCCGGCGAAGCTTTGCCGGCCGACCTGGCGCAACGTTTCAGCGACCGCTTCGGTATCGACGTCATCGACGGCATAGGCTCGACCGAAATGTTGCACATCTACATCTCCAACAGGCCCGGCGAAGTGCGATTCGGTTCGTCGGGTTACCCGGTGCCGGGTTACGACATCGAACTGCGCGACGACGACGGTTTGCCGGTGGCCGACGGCGAGATCGGCGACCTCTACGTGCGTGGCCCGAGCGCGGCGCTGATGTACTGGAACAACCGGGTCAAAAGCCGCGCAACCTTTCAGGGCGAATGGGCCATGAGCGGGGACAAGTACCTGCGCAACGAAGACGGCAGCTATACCTGTTCCGGGCGCAGCGACGATATGCTCCGCGTCAGCGGTATGTACGTGTCGCCGTTCGAAGTCGAGGCCACGCTGGTCGAACATCCGGCGGTGCTCGAATCGGCGGTGATTGGTAAAACCGATGACGACGGCCTGGTCAAGAGCAAGGCTTTCGTGGTGCTGGCCGAGGGGCAGCAGGCAACCGAGGATGAACTCAAGGCATTCGTCAAGGACCGCCTCGCGCCGTACAAGTACCCGCGTTTTATCGAGTTTGTCGACGAGTTGCCGAAAACCGCGACCGGCAAGATCCAGCGTTTTCGCCTGCGCGAGCGCGAACGCGGCGCATGAGCGAAACGGTAGAGTTCGTCACGCTGGCGTGGGGCGACCATCCGCTTCGAATCGAATACCAATGGCTGGGTAGTACCGAATCGCAGGCGCCGTTGATCGTGTTTTTGCACGAAGGGCTGGGTTCGCTGGCGATGTGGAAAGACTTTCCGGCGCGTCTTTGCGCACAGGGCGGATTCCGCGGGCTTGTATTTTCACGCCCGGGGTACGGTCGCTCGACGCCGCACGCTGCAATTGAGCGCTGGGGCGTCGATTTCATGCATCGACAGGCATACGAACTACTGCCGCAATTGTTGCGCGCGCTCGAGGTCGATGTGCTGGCGGCGCCGCCCTGGCTACTGGGGCATAGCGACGGCGGGTCGATTGCGCTGCTATACGCCGCGCGTTACCCGGAACGGGTGGCCGGTGTCATCGCGCTGTCGCCGCACATCATGGTTGAAGAGCTATCCATCGAGAGCATCGAGAAGGCTCGAAGAGTATATCTGGAGACCGATTTGAAGGCGCGCCTTGGCCGCTACCACGACGATCCCGACTCGGCCTTCTGGGGCTGGAACGATACCTGGCTGGATCCCGAATTTCGCAGCTGGTCGATCGAGTCCGAAATCGGCGCGATCGAATGCCCGCTGCTCGCGGTACAGGGCCTCGACGACGAATACGGCACGCTGGCGCAGATTCACGGCATCGCTGAGCGGGCGCCGCAAACCGAAATACTCGAATTGCCCGACTGCGGTCATTCTCCGCAGCGGGACCAGAGTGACAGCCTGTTACGCCATGCGGTGGATATTATCGATCGCAATCGCTACGACCGGTTTGCCGGGTAATGCGGATTTTCCGCCAATCGGACGCTCTATTTGGCAAATTTTTCAGGTAGTATAGGGCGTTAATTATCCTGCGACAGACCCGGCGACGACGGCGTCCGGTTGTAAACGGGAATAATAATAGCGATAACGGGCAACCCGGGATCGATTTTTTCTAGTTCAGGCATGATAATGGCCGGGCTGTTGTACAAGTGACGTCTGCCAGCAGACGCCGCTAACCGAAGAGGAGATAAATGATGTTTCGAAAAATAATGACCCCCGCGATTATCGCCAGCGCGATGATGGTGACTGGAGCCGCGCACGCGGACAAGGTCAAGATCGGTTTTGTCACCACGCTGACGACCCCGGCGGCCGTCATCGGCGAAGACATGAAAAACTCGGTCGAACTCGCAATGGAGCATATCGGCGGCAAGATGGGGCCGCTCGACGTCGAACTGATCATGGAAGACGATGGTTTCAAACCCGATATCGGCAAGCAAAAGACTGACAAGCTGGTAAAGCAGGATGACGTCGACTTCGTCGCCGGTTACATCTGGTCGCACGTGTTGCTGGCGTCGGCCAAGTCAGTGCTGGATGCGGACAAGTTTCTCATCAGCGCTAACGCCGGGCCGTCGCAGATGGCTGGCAAGCGTTGCAACAAAAACTTTTTCTCGTCGTCCTGGCAGAACGACCAGACACCGATGGCAATGGGTGAACACCTGAATCAGAAGGGCGTCAAGTCGCTTTACGTCATGGCGCCGAACTACGCCGCCGGTAAGGACATGGTCCGCGGTGTCGAATCCGTCTTCAACGGTAAGGTTCTGGGCAAGGATATGACCAAGTGGGGCGCCGATGCGCAGCTCGACTTTTCGGCTGAGCTCGCCAAGGCGAAGGCTTCGGGCGCGGAAGCCATTTTCGTGTTCTACCCGGGCAAGGCCGGCGGTGCTTTCATCAAGCAGTACCAGCAGGCCGGACTGCAGGGCAACATTGATCTCTACACCGTGTTTACGGTCGATTCGATTGCACTGCCGAAGCTGCAGGCGGCCGGTCTTTCCGGTGTGCTGGGATCGAAAAATACGCAGCAGTGGTCGCCCGACATTCTTAACGCGGCCAACCAGCGCTTTGTTAACGATTACCTCGCAAAACACGGCAAGTATCCATCTTTCTACGGCGCGCAATCCTACGATGCGATCATGCTGATCAAGAGCGCGGTGGAAAAGGTCGGCGGCGACCTGTCGGACAAGGATGCGGTACGCGCGGCGCTGATGGAGGCGGATTTCGATTCGGTGCGCGGCCATTACAGCTACGGCAACAACCACATGCCGATCCAGAATTTCTACCTGCGTGAAGTCGTCGAGGACGACCAGGGCCGCTGGACTACAAAAATCGTCTCCACGGTTCTGACCAATCACCAGGACCCCTACGCCAAAGACTGCAAGATGTAATTTGAACCATGCCGCCCGGTTCCGACCGGAACCGGGCGATATCCGGAGCCATTGCGGACCCAAGGGGCCTAAAAGCGGAGCGAAGCAATCTTCATATTAAGACGTAAACCGTTAAAGAAAGCTTTTACCCTGATGGGCCTGGAGTCGTTTCGTTGCTTCAGGTCCTTTTGGGTCTCGCAATGACGAGTTGTTCAGAGATTTTTTAGACCAGCTATAGGCCTAAGTGCATGGACTGGAGCTTGTTGATCACGCAATTACTGAACGGGCTGCAGCTCGGGCTGCTGCTGTTTCTGCTCGCGTCGGGTCTGACCCTGATTTTCGGTATCATGGATTTCATCAACCTGTCGCACGGCTCCTTTTACATGATCGGCGCCTATTTCTGCGGCAGCATCGTCGCCTATACCGGATCGTTTCTGCTGGGCGTTGTGATTGGCCTGGCCGGCGTGTTCATCGTCGGCGCACTGGTGGAGTGGTTTATTGCGCGCAAGCTCTATCGCGAGGATCATCTCGACCACGTGCTCGTGACTTTCGGTCTTATCCTGATTTTCGATACCCTGGTGCATTTGCTGTGGGGCGCTTCCGGTATGGCGATTCCGTTGCCCGATATTCTCAACGGTCGACTCACGCTTGGCGAGCTGGTATTGCCGACTTACCGGTTGCTGATTATTTTTGCGGGATTGCTGGTAGCGGCAATCCTGTATTTTCTGGTCAGCAAAACCCGGCTCGGCATGCTGATCCGCGCCGGCGCGTCCAACCGAGGCATGGTGGAAGCACTTGGCATCAACATCAATCGCCTGTTTCTGATCGTGTTCGCACTTGGTGCGGCGATGGCGGGACTCGCCGGCATGCTGATTGCGCCGATAACCGAGGCCAGTATCGGCATGGGTAACGATATTATTATTATTGCTTTCGTGGTCGTCATAGTCGGGGGTATCGGGTCGGTAAAAGGTGCGTTCTACGCAGCCCTGATCATCGGCATGATCGATACCATGAGCCGTTCCTACCTGGATTTACTGTTACAACTCGCGATGCCGAATAACTATGCAGAAACCGCGGCGCCTGCATTGTCGGCGATGCTGGTCTATATCCTGATGGCCGGCGTACTCGCGTTTCGCCCGCAGGGTCTGTTTCCACCGGCTGGCATGAAATAGTGAACTGGCTGCCAGCTAGCGTATCGGGTCGAAGTTATGCGGCACTGTTACTGGTGCTTGCGGCCGCACCCTTCATATTCGAGTGGATCAGCCAGCCCTTTTATCTCGACCTGTTGAGCCGGGCCTTAATCCTCGGTATCGCAGCTGTCAGCCTCAATCTGATTCTCGGTTTCGGGGGTATGGTTAGTCTCGGTCATGCGGCCTATATCGGCATTGGCGCCTACTGTGTTGGCATACCTTCTTACTACGATTACTACAATGGCTGGTTACACCTGGCACTGGCGTTATCGGTCAGCGCGAGTTTCGCACTGGTCACCGGCGCCATCAGCCTGCGTACGAAAGGTGTTTATTTCATCATGATTACCATGGCCTTCAGCCAGATGGTGTATTTCAGCTTTCTGAGCCTGGAGGAGTACGGCGCGGACGACGGGCTGGTGATTTACTCGCGCAGCGAGTTCCCCGCATGGTTGAGCATGGAGAGCAGCAGCGGCCTGTATTACTGGATCTTTGCAGTATTGCTGCTGGCGCTTTTTTTCACCCATCGGCTGGTACATGCGCGCTTCGGCCGCGTCATCGTCGGGGCGAAGTTTAACGAGCCACGCATGCAGGCGCTGGGTTTCAATACCTATCGCTACCGCCTCGCCTGTTACGTTATCTCGGCGATGATCTGCAGTCTTGCCGGGATGTTATTCGGCAATTTCACCGGTTTCATCAGCCCGGACATGATGGGCTGGGCGCGCTCCGGTGAATTGATCTTCATGGTGATTATTGGCGGTGTCGGAACCCTGTTCGGTCCCCTGGTAGGTACCATCGTGTTCGTATTGCTGGAAGAATTTCTGTCTGCAATCACGGTTTACTGGCATCTGATTTTCGGTATTTTGCTGGTAGCGCTGGTATTGTTCGGCAAGGGTGGCATCCACGGCTGGTTGAGTCGGCTGGATCGCAAGGCTGCGGACCATGACTGATACCTTGCTGGAAATCATTGGCCTGAACAAACACTTTGGCGGTATCGTCGCGACCGACAATGTCAATCTGGCTGTCGAGCAAGGCAAAATTCACGCCATCATCGGTCCCAACGGCGCCGGCAAGACTACCTTGCTTTCGCAACTGTGCGGTCAGTTGAAACCCGATAGCGGTGATATCCGTTTCGGTGGCCATAGTATCGTCAATGACAGTACCGCCAGCCGCGCTCGCCTCGGACTGGCCCGGTCATTCCAGATCACCAGTGTCGTGATGCCGATGACCTTGCTGGAAAATGTCATGCTTGCGGTCCAGGGGAGTAGTGGTCACTCATTTCGCTTCTGGTCACCGGTCAGCAAAGATCGCGACATGGCCGCCGCAGCCATGTCCAGTCTGGCCGAAGTCGGTCTGGAAAGCCGTGCCGGGCAAATTGCCGCGAATGTTTCGCACGGCGAACAGCGCCAGCTCGAAGTCGCGATGGCGCTGGCGATGCAGCCGCGTATGTTGCTGCTCGATGAACCGATGGCGGGCATGGGCAAGGAAGAGGGCGCACTAATGGTTGATATTCTGAACCGTCTCAAGGGTGAAATGACGATCCTGTTGGTGGAGCATGACATGGATGCAGTGTTCAGCATGGCGGACCAGTTATCGGTGCTGGTAAACGGTCATATCATAGCCACTGATAGCGTTGCCAATATCCGCAACAACCTCGAAGTACAGAAGGCTTACCTCGGTGATGGCCATGCTCGAGCTTGACAACGTAGCAACCTTTTACGGCACGATCCAGGCGCTGTTCGGGATGAGCCTGCGCTGCGAGGAAGGGCAGGTTACGACGCTGATCGGGCGTAACGGCATGGGCAAGACTACTACGGTCGGTTCGATTATCGGCACCCTCGCCAGTCGCAACGGTGAAATTCGATTTGATGGCATCAACATCCGTGGCAAGCCGGCCTACGAGGTCGCGCAGCTCGGCATCGGCCTGGTGCCCGAGGGGCGGCAAATTTTCCCCAATCTCAGCGTGCGTGAAAACCTGGTGGCGACTGCCGCGAATTACAGTGGTAGCGACGATCCGTGGACCCTCGACAAGGTGCTCGAGTTCTTCCCGCGCCTGCGTGAACGACTCGCTAACCAGGGCAACCAGCTTTCCGGCGGCGAGCAGCAAATGCTCGCGATCGGGCGCGCGTTGATGCTCAATCCTCGCCTGTTGATTCTCGATGAGGCGACCGAGGGGCTGGCGCCGCTGATCCGGCAGGAGATCTGGCGGCGACTCGAACAGCTGAAACAGTCCGGTCTCACCATATTGTTGATCGACAAGAATATCGATGAGTTCGCGCATATCGCAGACCGGCATTTCATCGTCGAAAAGGGGCAGGTGGTGTGGCAGGGAGATTCGGATGCACTGAGCGGAGATGCGCAACTGAAAGCCCGTTACCTGGGCATCTGACTGGTGAGACCTGAGCCGTTTATTTGCGCATAAATCATGGTCAATCAACTTACCAAATCAAACAGCGATACTTGTCTTGGTTAAACTTGAGAATGTCGAAATTATCGGTGCCGGACCCGCGGGGCTTTATACAGCGATCCTGCTAAAGACCGCAATGCCGACGACCCGGGTCAGGGTCAGCGAACAGAATTCAGCCGATGCTACCTTTGGCTTCGGCGTGGTGTTTTCTGACCAGGCTCTTGATTTTCTACAGGGCGACGATCCTCAAACCCATGCCCTGATCACGCCGCTGATGGAGCGCTGGCGTAACATGACGCTGTCGCTCGAAGGAGAACGCGTCACCCTCGATGGGATCGGTTTCTCCGCGATCGGACGCCTGCAACTGCTGCGTTTCCTGCAGCAACGCGCTGGCGAGGTGGGCGTGGAGTTGCGCTTTGAGCATACGATCGGTGCACTCGACGAACTTGATATCGAAGCCGACCTGGTGATTGGTGCCGATGGCCTGAATTCGCTGTTGCGTCGTACTCACGAGACGAAGTTCGCAGCCACGCTCGATTATTTCAGCAATCATTTCGCCTGGTTCGGCACGCCACGGGCTTTCGATACGCTCACGCAAACCTTCATCCGCACCCCGTTGGGCGTACTCAATGCGCATCATTACCGCTATGCCACTGACATGAGCACCTTCATTGTCGAGTGCGACCACGCCAGCTTTGTCGCCCACGGATTCGGCGATATGGGGGAACAACAAAGCGCCGCGATATGTGCAGAGCTGTTTGCCGACACGCTCGAGGGTGCTCCACTATTGGTGAACAAATCCGTCTGGCGCCAGTTCCCGCGCCTGTGGTGTGACAACTGGGTGGTCGGCAAGCGGGTCATTCTGGGCGATGCCGCGCATACCGCGCATTTTTCGATTGGCTCGGGCACCCGGCTTGCGTTCGAGGACGCAATCGCCCTGGTAAGAGCCCTGCAAGATAACGTGGGTCTCGAATCTGCCCTCGTAGATTTTCAGCAACAACGCCAGCCGATCGCGCGCAAGATCGTGGATGCCGCCAATACCTCGGCACGATGGTACGACGACTTTGGCAGCAGGATGGAATTGCCATCGCTCGAATTTGCATTCAGCTACCTGACGCGCTCCGGGCGGGTCGATATGCAACGTTTGCGGGGAGTGTCACCCCGCTTTTTAGCGGACTATGAAGACTACCTCGCCGCAGCAAAAAATTGATAATCTGAAATCCGCGCATTACTATTTTTGCCAACCCCGGTGTTCCAGTTGATTTCGACAGATACCTGTTCTGGTATCATTAATGTTGATAGTTTGGCCCTATTTCGGGCACCTGAAACATTTTATGGTCGGTGACAAGGTCATCCATGGGCTTACATTGCGGATGACTTTTCCATATAAGAACAGAGCAAAATCATAACAGGAGATCTAATATGTCAAATAAAATACTGGTTGCGCTGGACGGAAGCGATGGCAGTAAGCGGGCCTTGAGCGCTGCCGTGGCACATGCCAAGCTAACGAGTTCCGACCTGGTGTTGGCCTATGTAATCGATTGGTCACCCTATAGTTTTCACACTCCGCAGGAACTGGAAGAACGTCATCAAAGACGTGAATCAGAAATTCAAAGAGCAAATGATTCGATATTAACGCCTGAAATTGCTGCTCTGAAAGCTGACGGCTTAAATGTGGAAACAGTCGTTCATCACGGAAAAATTGCTGAAACCCTGCTTGAACTGGGGGAACAGCATGGTGTCACCCAGATCTATATTGGCCGACGCGGAGAATCGCGCATGCACGCGATGATTTTTGGCAGCGTTTCCGCCGCCCTGGTTCAAACAGCTTCAGTTCCGGTCACGGTCGTCCCCTGATTTCCGAAGCAAAACAATAACTGACAAAAACTAATTAGTAGGAGGCAAGACAATGAAACGAATATTCTATATGTTCGTAGTACTGGTGGGCTCTATTTCCAGCGCACAGGCGGGTATCGACGAGGCCATTAATGCGGCGACTGCGCCGATTGCGACCCTGATCGGCCAGATCGTATTCTTCAAGATTCCGGTGTTCGGCGCACAGCTGCCCGTGGTAGTGCTATGGCTGGTGGTCGGCGCGGTATTTTTTACCTTTTATATGGGGTTTATCAATCTGCGGGGATTCAAGCACGCGATTCAACTGGTGCGGGGAGACTACGCCGACCCCGACAGCCATGGTGAGGTTTCTCACTTCCAGGCGCTGGCGACAGCGGTCTCCGGAACTGTCGGCATCGGTAATATTGGTGGTGTAGCGGTAGCGGTGACCGTTGGTGGGCCGGGTGCTACCTTCTGGTTGATCGTGGCCGGATTCCTGGGCATGTCGACCAAGTTCGTGGAATGTACGCTCGGTGTCAAATACCGTAAGGAATTTGAGGACGGGCATGTTTCCGGCGGTCCAATGTATTACCTGCGCCAGGGCTTTAGCGATCGAGGCATGGAGGGTTTTGGCAAGTTCATGGGCACCTTCTACGCGATCGGTATCTTCATCGGGGCGCTCGGTATTGGTAACATGTTCCAGTCGAACCAGGCCTATGTGCAGCTCAACAATGTTTCCGGCGGAGCGCTGGACGGATTGGGCTGGCTGGTCGGGCTGATACTTGCCGGGGTCGTGTTCTCGGTTATCATCGGCGGTATTAAATCGATCGCCCGGGTTACCGAGAAAATCGTTCCCTTCATGGCGGTTTTCTATTGTCTGTTTGCGATCATTGTAATCCTGATGAACGCCGGAACCATTCCCCAGGCAATCGCCAACATTTTTACCGGCGCATTTACCGGAGAAGGTGTTGCCGGTGGCGCACTGGGTGCGATGATTATCGGTTTTCAACGTGCGGTATTCTCGAACGAAGCCGGTATCGGCTCCGCTTCGATTGCGCACTCGGCGGTGAAAACAGATGAGCCGGTTACCGAGGGAATTGTATCCCTGCTGGAACCCTTCATCGATACCATCGTCATTTGTACAATCACTGCACTGGTCATCGGTACCGCCCAGGTGGCGGCGCCGGATTTTGCCGGTGGTGCACAGGGCGTAGCGATGACTTCGGCGGCATTTGAGCGGGAGTTTTCCTGGTTCCCGATTCCACTGGCATTCGCGGCCCTGTTGTTCGCCTTCTCGACCATGATCTCCTGGTCGTACTACGGGCTCAAGGGCTGGACCTACCTGTTTGGTGAGGGCGAGCGCGGGCAGACCATTTACAAGCTGATATTCTGCGCCTTTGTCGCACTCGGCTGCGTGGTGCAACTCGGACCGATCCTGGATATCTCGGATGCTCTGGTATTCCTGATCTGTGTGCCCAACATTCTCGGTCTTTACTTCCTGGCGCCAATCGTCAAGCGTGAAATGGACTCGTACTTTGCCCGCATCGAGAGTGGGGAAATCAGGAAGTTCAAGTAGTCAGGCATGTTGGTAAAGAGAAGAGCCCGGAGTGATCCGGGCTTTTTTTTGCGCCGAATCTAAGGCTGGAGTACCTGGTTGTCGCCGCGCAGAAAAGCGGATTTAGATGATGGCGTGACGAATTTTGGCGGAGACCCATTCGCTGACGATGACAGTGGCGAGAATCACCAGCAATATCAGCGAAACCTGGGTCCAGGCCAGCGTTGATATCGAGGCGTCGAGTTGCAGGCCGATACCCCCGGCCCCGACCAGCCCGAGCACGGTCGATTCACGGATATTGATGTCCCAGCGAAACACTGAAATGCCGGCAAAGGCGGGCATTATTTGCGGTACGATGCCGAAACTCAATTGCTGGCTGTTGGCTGCACCAGTAGCGATAATCGCTTCCACCTGGCTATGGTCGATTTCCTCGATCGCCTCGTACAGCAGCTTGGCGCAGAAACCGATCGAGCGCAGCCCGATGGCGATTACCCCGGCGAGCACGCCGGGACCGATTAAGGTAACCAGCATCAGTGCCCAGATCAGCGAATTGATCGAACGCGAAGACACGATGATAAACAACGCGACAGGGCGTACGAAATGAACGCTGGGGGTCGTATTGCGCGCCGCGCAGAACGCAACCGGCACCGCGATGACAATCGCGATCATCGTGCCCAGCGTGGCGATGTTGATCGTGTCCCAGACCGGACCCCACAGGCTGTCCATGTAGGACCATTTCGGCGGCACCATGCGTTCGGCCATGTCGGCGGCCTGCTTGGGAGCATCGGTGACGAAGAACCAGATGGTTTTTTCCGATATCAGTTGCCAGCAATAGACAAAGATGGCCACGCCGGTGAGCCAGCCAAACCACACCGCGAATTGCTGCGGCGTGGTGCGGCGTTGCCAGATTTTTGTGTCGGCCTGTTTAATGGTCGGCATTACTGCACCCAGCGACGAATATAGCCGGAACTGTATTCCATCACCATGACGATACCGATGATGACCAGCAATATGGCGGCTGCGGAATCGAACTCGTAGCGATCAAACGACGTCAGCAGGGTGGCGCCGATGCCGCCGCCGCCGACGATACCAACTACCGCCGATTCGCGAAAATTGATATCCAGCCGGTAAATGCCCAGGCCGATCATGCGCGGCATAACCTGCGGCTGCACCGAGTAGTTCAACCATTGCAACCAGCTGGCACCGACCGATTTAATCGCCTCCGCCTGCACCGGGTCCATGTCCTCGATATCCTCGGCCAGCAACTTGCCGTAAAAACCGATAGTACCGACGCTGAGCGCGAGAAATCCGGCAAAGGGGCCGAAGCCGAACAGTTTGACGAAAAAGATCGCCAGGATTATTTCCGGAAAGGTTCGCGACACCGCAAGAATACCGCGACAAAACAGGTAGACCGGGCGGTAGGATAGATTTCTGGCTGCACCGAGGCCGACCGGGATAGACAGCAGGATACCGATGACCGTCGAAGTGATCGTCATCCACATGCTTTCCAGAATGCCTTCCTCGATCGAATCCCAGCGCGACAGGAAATCGGGTGGGAAAAAAGCCATGATAAAGCGTTTGCCACGCATGGCACCTTCGGTTACCCGGGTCCAGTCGACTTCCATGGTGCCGAGTGCGAGTGCGAGGTAGATTGCGACGCCGACCCATAACCCCCAGCGTAGCGTCGGATTGGTGATAAACGGCGGGCGTTGCCAGCGCCGACTGATGGTGGGTTGATTCAAGAGACGGGCTTCAATGTGCTGACGTTTGAATCCGGCTCGATATCCGGAATAATTTCGTCTTCGTCCTTGACCGGTTCAATGGTCGCTTCCCAGTCCTCTTCGCCGTAGATATCGGTCAGCACTTCGGAGGTCAGATCTTCCGGCGGACCGTCGTAGACGATCGTACCGAGTTGCAGGCCGACCACGCGTCGCGCAAACATCTGTGCCAGTAACACGTCGTGTATGTTGATGATGGCGGCCAGTTGCCGTTCATCGCACAACTCACAGATCAGGCGCATGATCTGGCGCGAGGTTTTCGGATCGAGGCTTGCGGTCGGTTCGTCGACCAGCAGTAAATCGGGGTTCTGGATCA
>JBATHL010000432.1:0-7753 GCA_049666745.1 Gammaproteobacteria bacterium | reverse complement strand
TCGCGCAGCATTTGCTCGCTGGAGGCGAAGTCGCTGACATCGCAGGCGGCAATCTCGAACTTATAGCCATTGGCCTGGTGTTTTTGTTGCCATGCGTCGGCGGTTTCTTTTTCGGGAGGGAAGTACCCCGCAATGACTTTGCGGCCCTGGTCGGCCAGCGCGATACATATCGCGGTGCCAATTCCACCGGTTCCTCCAGTGACGAGTGCGATTTTTTGTTTTTTCATAATTCTGTCATCTCGATCTGCTAATAGGTGGGTGCTGCATTGCAGCAATATATTGCAGTGCACAAAATATTGATTTACAGCGCGGCTGTCAAGTGAGCCGCGGGAGATCGTAGAAAAATTTAATTAAATCAGTGATTTAGTTTTTATCAGGGTCTTCATTTTCAGGGCCTAAACCCATCATCTGGCGCCAGGTGTCGATATTTTTCTGGGTCATATCGGTCCAGAAAGATAACGGATTGTGGCCGGTCATACCCTCCATCGCCTTGCCGAACTCCTGTTGCTGTTGCTGGAAGAAATTCATGCCCTGACCGATAAAATCGGAAAATCCCAGATGCGTCCCGGCGTTATAAAAACGGATAAAACGTTCCAGGTTGTCGTTTGAAAACAGCGGGTTGGTTTCCGATTCCTGTTCGAAGATAATCTGCAGCAGGATGCTGCGGGTTATATCGTCCTCGGTTTTCTGATCGACAACAATAAACGGTACTTCACCCAAAACCAGGTCGCGAATCTGTTGCAGCGTGATGTATTTGCTTTCCTCGGTATCGTACAGGCGCCGATTGGGGTATTTCTTGATAACTCGGGGCTGAATTTCTTCGCTCACTTCGCGTTTCCTGCTCGGATTGAATGCTGCAAGTGTAACCTATTTTTCTCTTGGTACTCGTCCCATCAGGTAAAACTCATCGTTGGTACGCATGCTCGACATGTTGACGATGCGATTGGATAATCCGAAGAAGGCGCTGATGGCACCGATATCCCAGATGTCTTCATCGTCGAAACCAAACTCGTTCAGCTTTTGATAATCAGATTCGCCAACGGTTTCAGCCTCACGTGAAACTTTAAGCGCATAGTCGAGCATCGCTTTCTGCCGTTGCGTGATATCAGCCTTGCGGTAATTGGTGGCGAGTTGATCCGAGATGTGCGGGTTCCTGGCGCGAATGCGCAAAATCGCACCATGCGCGATGACGCAGTACTGGCACTGGTTGCGCGCCGAGGTTGCGACCACTATCATTTCGCGTTCGGCCATGCTCAGACCGGGCGTCTCCTTTTCCATGAGCGTGTCGTGATAAAGAAAGAACGCACGAAATTCATCCGGTCTGCGTGCCAGGGTCAGGAAAACGTTGGGCACGAAGCCCGCTTTTTCCTGCACCTCGGTGATGCGCTGCTGAATATCTTCAGGCAGGTCGTTGAAGTCTGGAATAGGGAAGCGACTGATTGGCGGGCTGGTCATAGGAAATCCTTGGGTTATGAATCGATTGTTGTAATATAAATGAAGTTTGTGAAACTTGACCAGTAGTTATATCGAAACCATGAAACATGAAACCAGCAATCCGGAGACAGTCCGGATTTTTGATCAACTTGCCCGTTCGCGTCGCTCGATTCGGGGTTTTCTTGCCGAGCCGGTGGCAGCGGAAGTGCTTGCGCAAATATTCGCCACCGCGGCTTCAGCGCCGTCGAACTGTAATACCCAGCCCTGGTTTAGCCACGTGGTGTCCGGGGAGATGCGCGACCGTCTGAGTGCGATATTCATGCAAACCATTGCCCAGGGTAAATACTCACTGGATTTTCCTTACGACGCCAGGTACGAAGGTATATTTCGCAAGCGTCAGCTCGATGTCGGCATTTTGCTTTACGAAGCGTTGGGGGTAACGCGTGAGGACAAGGAGGGTAAACGCCGTGCCTTCCTGCGTAACCTCGAATTTTTCGATGCGCCGCACGTGGTATTTATTTTCATGCCCGAATGGGCCGGGGTGCGCGAGGCCTGCGATGTTGGCATGTATGCCCAAAACCTCATGCTGTCGATGCGTTCCCATGGCCTTGCCAGTTGCCCGCAGACAATACTGGGCTACGATGCCGACTCGGTCCGACGTGAATTGGACATTGACCCCCAGATGAAACTTTTATTTGGCATTTCATTTGGCTATGAAGATCCGGAATTACCGGAGAACCGTATCATTCCGCAGCGAGCTGCACTCGATGAACACGTACAATTCTACAGCTAGGTCATAACTATGTCTGATTACCACGCCCCGACCCGGGATATGCAATTCGTCATCAACGAAATCGCGGACCTGGATACGATAGCAAAGCTTCCGGGCTTCGAAGATGCAACCGCGGACCTGGTTGAAGCCGTGCTGGAGCAGGCCGGGATACTGGCTCATGAGGTATTTTCGCCCTTGAACCATCCCGGCGATGAGCACGGAACCCGGATTGAAAACGGTGTCGTCGTCAGCCCCCCCGGTTATGCCGAGGCGTATCGGCAGTTTGTCGAAAACGGCTGGCAGGGTATTGGCAAGTCGACCGCAATCGATGGACAGGGCATGCCTTTCCTGGTGCATTCCGCGGTCGCGGAAATGTGGTATGCGTCGAATATGGCTTTCGCGCTATGTCCGTTGCTGACCTCGGGCGCGATCGAGGCGATCGAGGTACATGCCAATACTGATCTGCAGAAGCATTATCTACCGAAGATGGTCAGCGGCGAATGGAGTGGCACGATGAACCTGACGGAGCCCCAGGCGGGCACCGACCTGGCCGCCATCAAGACCCGCGCGGAGCGCGATGGTGATCACTACCGGATTCGCGGTCAGAAAATTTATATCACCTGGGGTGAGCACGAAATGACTGACAACATCGTGCACCTGGTGCTGGCGCGGCTGCCGGATGCGCCCGAGGGCGTCAAGGGTATCTCGCTGTTCCTGGTGCCGAAGTACCTCGTCAATGAGGACGGCTCCATGGGCGAGCGTAACGACCTCAAGGTGGTTTCCGTGGAATCCAAGATGGGCATCCATTCGTCGCCCACCTGCGTCATGTCCTATGGCGATAATGAGGGTGCCATCGGTTACCTGGTTGGCGAAGAACATAAGGGGCTTGCCTGCATGTTTACGATGATGAATAACGCCAGGCTCGAGGTCGGTATGCAGGGTGTCGCGATTTCAGAACGCGCCTACCAGCAAGCAGTCTGGTTTGCCAGGGAGCGGGTGCAGGGCGTCGCCCGCGGACACACCGAGCGCAGTACGATCATTCACCATCCGGATGTGCGCAGAATGCTGATGCAGATGCGCGCGATCAGCGAGGCGGGCAGGGCAGTGGCTTACTATGCGTCAGCGCAGACCGATCTGGCGCATCATGCCGTCTCAGCCGGGGATCGGGCCGCACATCAGCGTCGTGTCGATTTGATCATTCCAATCGTCAAGGGTTGGTGCACCGAGATGGCGCAGGAGGCAACCTATCTCGGGGTTCAGGTGCATGGCGGCATGGGCTTCGTCGAGGAGACGGGTGCGGCCCAGTATATGCGCGATGCCAGGATCCTGACGATCTACGAGGGTACCACCGGAATCCAGGCGCTGGACCTGATGGGGCGCAAGATGTTGCGCGACAAGGGCCAGGCGATGGCGGAACTGATCGAAGAGCTCAAGGCTTTCGGCCATGAACTGTCCGCTGCCGAGGGTGATTTCGCGGCGATAGGGCTTCGCTTCACAGCGGCGCTCGCAGCGCTGGAAGATGCGACCAGCTGGTACCTGCAAAACGTGGCCGAAGATCCTGACCTTGGCAGCGCGATCGGTGTCGATTACATGATGCTGGCGGGCAACGTCGTCTGTGCCTGGTTAATGGGGCGAGCGGCGCTTGCCGCGCGAAAGCATATCGATGCCGGCAGTAGCGATCATTTTTTCCCGCACAAAATAAAGACCGCACTGTTTTTTGCCGAACGTATCCTGCCACGCAGCGAAGCGCAGGCCGTGATGATCAAATCGGGTTCAGCCAGCGTCATGGCGATCGATGCAGACATTTTCTAGACGCCAGCCGCCGCTTAAAAACAACTGAGCCATGCCTACACCTGACGATTACCAGCAGCATTACGCGCGCGATGGATTCAGGTTTTTTACCCCGACACCGACGCGTTGGGGTGACTGTGACATGTTTGGTCACGTCAACAACGTGCAGTTCGTGCGTTACTACGAATCGGGTCGGCTCGATTACTTTCATCGCCTGCTGGATCTGGGCAGTGGTGCCGAGGTACACAACAGCCTGATCATCGCCGATATTCACGTGACTTTCCTGCGCCAGATCCATCATCCCTGCGCGCTTGAGGTGGGCTCCCGTATCAGTCGGCTGGGAAACAGCAGCTTCGATTTCGAAGCAGCGATATTTGCACCGGGAGAGACGGAACCTTACTCAAGTGCCAAAGCCGCCTGCGTCTGGTTCAATTATCGGGATAATCACAGTACGCCGATTCCGCCGGCTGAGCGGGAAATTATTCAACAGTTCGAGGGGATCGAATCATGAGTCAATTGCAATATCTTGAAGTCGAAAGGCACGCCGCCGTCGCCCTGGTCAGGCTCAATCGACCAGAAGTCCTGAATGCCCTGTGCATGGGGCTGATGCAGGAAATGGCGGAGGTGTTCGCGGAGCTCGAGGCGGATGATTCGATTGCGGTCATGGTCCTGACCGGCAACGACAAGGCTTTCGCCGCGGGCGCCGATATTTCCGAAATGAAAGAAGTCAGCTACCAGTACATGCTCGAAGACGGCGGCCTCACGCGCCATTGCGATACGATTTCCGATTTCAAAAAGCCGGTAATTGCGGCGGTTGCGGGGTATGCGCTTGGCGGAGGTTGCGAGCTTGCTATGATGTGCGATTTCATCATCGCCGCCGACAATGCCCGCTTCGGGCAGCCCGAGATCACCATCGGCACGATTCCAGGTTTCGGTGGTTCGCAGCGTCTGACCGGACTGGTCGGTAAGTCAAAAGCGATGGACATGTGCCTGACCGGGCGCATGATGGATGCCGCAGAGGCCGAGCGTAGCGGCCTGGTGTCGCGCATCGAGCCTGTTGAAAAGTATCTCGAGGTGGCGCTCGAAGCCGCTGCCAAAATTGCGGGTTATTCGCGTCCGGTGGTCGCCATGGCCAAAGACGTGGTCGAACTCGCACTGGAAACTCCGCTAACCCAGGGTATCAAGAGTGAGCGCCAGCTGTTCAAGGCGACCTTTGCACTCGACGATCAGAAAGAGGGAATGGCGGCTTTTGTCGAAAAACGCAGTCCCGAGTTCAAGGATCGTTGAAATTACTGGAAACGGAACTATTTGGTATTTCCGGAGAATAAATCCGGCCAGGCACTATCAGTTTTTCGACAGTGTGTTAGAATGTGCGCCGGCAGAAATCAGCCCCCAAAGATTTTCCTTGTAAATCAATAATTTACATTAGTTTTTAGCGCCTTCAAGTGCGGTAAAGGCGGAGTGCTGTTTTTAGATTTGGCGGAATAACGACGCTGACCCGGAAAGAATTTTTATTTATTTAACTGGATACCACCATGGCAGACCTGAATAGTTATCGGAATATTGGCATTTTTGCCCATGTAGACGCCGGTAAAACAACAACTACCGAGCGCATACTGAAGCTTACCGGCAAGATACATAAAATTGGCGAGGTCCACGACGGTGCGGCAACAACCGATTTCATGGATCAGGAACAGGAGCGCGGCATTACCATCCAGTCTGCGGCGACCAGTTGCGAGTGGGATAATCATCGCCTGAACATCATCGATACACCCGGGCACGTCGACTTCACCATCGAAGTTTACCGCTCGCTTAAGGTGCTCGACGGCGGGGTCGGAGTTTTCTGTGGTTCCGGTGGTGTTGAGCCGCAATCGGAAACCAACTGGCGTTACGCCAACGACTCTGAAGTCGCACGTGTTATTTTCGTCAACAAGCTCGATCGCCTTGGCGCCGACTTCTACCGTGTGGTGAAACAGGTTGAAGATGTGCTTGGTGCCAATCCGCTGGTTATGACACTGCCGATCGGAACCGAAGAGAATTTTATTGGTGTGGTTGATCTGCTGACCCGCAAGGCCTGGGTCTGGGATGAGTCCGGCGATCCAACCAGTTTCGAGATCCAGGAACCCCCGGCAGACATGGCTGACCAGGTCGAAGAATACCGTGAAAAGCTGATCGAAACCGCGCTCGAACAGGACGACGACTTGCTGGAAATGTACCTCGAAGGCGAGGAACCGGCGCTCGATGACATCAAGCGATGCATCCGCAAGGGTACGATCGCACTTGATTTTTTCCCCACCTACTGCGGTTCGGCATTCAAGAACAAGGGCATCCAGCCGGTACTCAACGCGGTTGTCGACTACCTTCCCAACCCGACTGAAGTCAAGCCTCAGCCGGAAGTTGATCTCGAAGGCAACGAGACTGGTGAAGTCGCCACGGTCGATCCGGCAGGACCATTGCGTTCGCTGGCGTTCAAAATCATGGATGACCGTTTCGGTGCGTTGACTTTTACGCGGATTTATTCAGGCAAGCTGGCCAAGGGCGATACTGTTTTAAACACCTTTACCGGCAAGACCGAACGCATCGGTCGTATCGTCGAGATGCATGCCGATGACCGCATCGAACTCGATTCGGCAGAAGCCGGCGATATCGTCGCGCTGGTTGGATTGAAGAACGTCCAGACCGGACACACGCTGGCGGATTTAAAAAATCCGGCGACACTGGAGCCGATGGTATTCCCGGATCCGGTTATTTCGGTAGCAATTAAACCCAAGGACCAGGCGGCATCAGAAAAAATGGGCATCGCGATCGGCAAAATGGTGAAGGAAGACCCTTCATTTTATGTCGAGACCGATGAAGAAAGTGGCGAAACCATTATCAAGGGCATGGGCGAACTGCATCTCGACATCAAGGTCGATATCCTGCGTCGTACGCACATGGTCGATGTCGAAGTCGGCAAGCCGCAGGTGGCTTACCGCGAAACCATTACCAAGATGATCGAAGACAGCTACACGCACAAGAAGCAAACCGGTGGTTCGGGTCAGTTCGGTAAAATCGATTACATCGTAGAGCCGGGTGAAACCGGTAGCGGGTTCCAGTTCGAGTCGAAGGTAACCGGGGGTAACGTGCCGCGTGAATTCTGGCCGGCGATTGAAAAAGGCTTTCGTAGCTGCATGGTCGAAGGTGTTCTTGCCGGCTTCCCGTTGCTTGATGTCAAGATCACGCTGGTGGACGGCGCTTTCCACGCGGTCGACTCCTCGGCGGTTGCGTTTGAAATTGCCGCCAGGGGCGCTTATCGCCAGACGATTCCACAGGCTGCACCGCAATTGATGGAGCCGATCATGAAGGTTGACGTGTTTGTTCCGGAAGATCATGTCGGTGACGTGATCGGTGATCTGAACCGTCGTCGTGGCATGATCAAGTCGCAGGAACCGACGACAACGGGTGTCCGCGTCAAGGCCGATGTGCCGTTATCGGATATGTTCGGATATATCGGTGATTTGCGTACCATGACTTCGGGTCGCGGGCAGTTTTCGATGGAATTCGAGCACTATATGCCGTGCCCGAGGAATGTCGCTGATGAGGTCATCAAGGAAGTAAACGAGCGTCGTGCGGCGAAGTAAGCGGCTAATTAATTAAGTTATTGATTAATTTGGGTGATTTAGGATTTAGCACTATTGACATGACTCAGGGGCGTGTAGAGAATACGCACCTTGCTGGAGGGGTTCCCGAGTGGCCAAAGGGGACAGACTGTAAATC
>JBATHL010000431.1:0-2787 GCA_049666745.1 Gammaproteobacteria bacterium | reverse complement strand
AACAGGTTGGTGGCATCGCCATAACTACCCGCGCCGGGATTGTCCGCATAATCCGCAATGATCAACGGACCCTTGTCCGAGGTGAATTCTGCGGCGATCGAGGCAGCCTCATCGACATCGAGGTAGTCGTTAAATACGTCGTGACGATGTTGCCAGATTTCGGCGGCAAGACTGCGGGCAAAAGCCCGGTGCGCATCCATATCACCTTCTCCGGTCACCAGTACCGTGGGACCGACTTCGGTAATATCGGCTCCGGCGAAACCACCATTGATGCTGACGGCAAAGGCGTCATCGCGCTGTTCCCATGTTCTGGCCATCTGGATCCATTCCATCATCGGTCCGCTATCGGTACGTGCGCCATTAACTTCTTCGAGCATCGGGCAGCCGGCGCGGATAGTGACCGGGTTGATTTCGCCTTGCACACTGCGTTGCAGAATTTCACTCGCATGACGGCCGGTTTCACGCATGTCGATATGGGGGTAAGTTTTAAAGGACACGATTATATTGGCCAGCTCGCACATTTTCCGACTGACATTGGCATGCAGGTCGAGGGTGATCGCAATCGGTATTTTGTCTCCCGTCGCCGATCGCAGGCGTTGCAGCAATTCGCCTTCCCCGTCTTCGCAGAAGTCAGTCACCATGGCGCCATGCAGACCTAGCAGTATGCCGTCGTATTGCTGGTCCCTGGCTGTGGCGACGATGGGGTCGGCCAGCCAGTCAAATGCCGCGGAGGTCACCTTGCCGCCCGGACCGGCCGCCGCACTGAGGATATGGTCAATCTGCCAACCATACTTTCTGCCGATATCCAGAAAACCGGCCAGCTGGGTGTTCTGCTCGCCGCGTTCGGCAATGGCGTCCGATCCGGTCAGAAAGTAACAATTACGAAATGCCTGTTCGTCGGTTTTGATACAACTGAAAGTATTTGTTTCATGCAGGAACTCGGCGGTCAGAATTTTAAAACTCATGGCTCCCTCCAGGGTTTGCAACGCTGCCAGGCTGTGACTTCAGATAGTGGACCCAGATAGTAACAGCCAGATCAACAATAGCATTGCGACACTGTACAAAACCATCGCGGACCAGTAGCACCGCGGCTCATACTCACGCTCACACTTATGCGCCAGGTTGCGGAAACTGAAAAGTCCAGTACGACTGCCCTTGACCCACACCGAGCGCGTCAATATGCCATCTAGCACGAGTGCGCAAAGTAGTAGCATGACAAGGCTAACGAATACCGACTGTAGAGTGATCATAATGGAGCGGATGATCGCAGCAAATTCGGTGACTGTTAACTTATTTTTTTAATGTCCCCGCCTGATATCCTGATTGAAAATATACTGTTTGTCTCGTACCCTGAGGTGCGAGAATTTAACCATGGGACTTCCGCTAGCATATGGGATTGAAAAAACACGGCATCACTGTCGATTGCGAACATTGTAAATACACCTCGTCCGATGATCGAGGTGCTTTCGATATCACCGTTCCTATCATAGATAGTGAGACCGGCGTTTCCGGCCCTGCCAAATTACACTGCATTGTCTCTGCAAAACAACACGCGGTTGAACTGCTGGAATGGGATGATTTTAAACATCAGCCCACCGGGTCCGTAGAAAACCTTCAACAACGAGTATCAGCCACACTCGGCTTTGTCGCGGATCGCCAGGTTTGCGGTAACCTTAATATCTGCCCTGCAGAAGTCATCCGCATAGTCGAAAAAAACAGTAGTTCCTGACCGCCTGCGCCGTGCCATGCTGGCACAGTCAGGCGCTCGCCAGTCGGTTCAGGTGTCGGCCAGCAGCGACAAATCGCGCGCCGCTTCGCGCAGTAACGGTACATACTGGTCATTACTTTCGATTGATATGCGTGATACTGGCGCCTGAATGGCAAGCGAACTGTAAAACCGACCCCGTTTGTCAGTAATGGGCACCGCGATGGCGATGATGTCGTCGTACAATTCCTGATTGTCGATCGAAACCTGGGTCTTCTCGATCTGGTCAATTTCCGCGAGCAGGGTATCCGGATCGGTAATTGTATTCTTGGCATGGGGTTCGAGTTTTAGCTTATTGACAACTGCCTTGCGCCGGGCTTTGGACAGGGTGCTCAGGTAAAGCTTGCCGCTGGCGGTACAATACAGCGGAACCCGCATGCCGATCGAAAACTGCAGTCGCAATGGCGCCTTGGTTTCGACGCGGTCGGAGTAGGCCATGTACAGACCATCCGGGTAGGCAATGTTGCAGGTCTCGCCGACCTTTTCTGAAAGTGCGGTCAATATCGCCTGCCGCGAAGCGCTGAAGCGTGAATTCGCGAGCACGCCGACGGCGACATCGTAAAGGCGATTGCCTGGCTGGTAGCTCTTACCATTGATTCTTTTAAGGAGATAGCCATACGCTTCGAGTTCGGAACAGAGCCGATGAGCAGTGGCCTTGGGCAGGTTCAGGACATCATTGATTTCAGTCGCGCTCAGCGGTTTCGGAGACGCCGCTACGGTGTCGAGAATATCGAGTACCCGTTCGATTGTTGAGCCGCGTTCGCGCTTCATGTTGGAAACTTTGACTGATTTTTATCGAGTGAATGCAAACCTGTTATCGCCTTCGGTTACGCTTATTTTACCCACCAGACATTACCTCAGGTAGCCACAGCACCAGTTGCGGGAAGCTAAACAGCAGGATGAGACCAATGAGTTGAATCATCATGAACTGCATCATACCCAGGTAAATATCCTTGAGATCCCATTCCGGCACGACCCCCTTCAGAAAGTAGGCTGACAAGGCCACAGGTGGGGATAGCCAT
>JBATHL010000430.1:0-2054 GCA_049666745.1 Gammaproteobacteria bacterium | reverse complement strand
GTATAGGAGGTATCGGCCAACAGTGGCCCCAAGCGACTAAATGTATCCGGCCTCATTTTCCCTCATTGTTTCCTCCGATAAAGAATTGTGATTGAGTGATAAAACTATCTGTGGGTCGCATCACGCGCTTCATCCAGCCCGCTACGCAGTGCCTGTGCCCAGGGTTTCATCATACGCTTGCCAGCAGCGAGGTTTGCTGGGCCGGTTTGCCATTGCATAAAACCGCTTTGACGATCTGCCTTCGGATCCATTACTTTCGCCAGCAGGTCATTGGTTTCGGCATCGTATAATTCCAGGTAGAGCGTCATGGATCCGGCTGACTGTGTATATGTTTGGCTATTGCCTGAACTCCTGACGTCGGGTGCATTCACATTCAGGTCGATGATTGCCGGCCTCACGATCAGTACATCGTGGGCTCGCTCGCTTGTAAGAGAGTAGCCGCCTTGCTCAAGCTCCTCTGTGAAAACCTCCATAAATATTGTTTGAGTACGACCCTTGATACGATCCATATCGCTGGTCCTGACTCTCGTTGACATACTACGGTTTTGGTCCCGTTGCCAGTTTTTCTTGAAACCAATGTATGGTTCAAGCAGGGTAATGCGTTTGTATTGTGACAAATCTGCATCGGGATCGGCCCAGACCAGTGCAACATCCTTGGTATCAGGAATCAATTTGAGGCCTTCCACCGTGTACTCGGGAATTGCGACTTTCTCTCTTGCAGCAAGCGGTTGGAAAAACAGAAAGATACTTAAAACAGAGATTAATACCAGTATTGTTTTCAAGATTTTCTCCTTGCGAAAAATTACTTTTTATCATTTCTCACTGTCAGGGAAGTGCCAACAGAAGCCACTATGTCACTATTGAGGTAATTGAAACGGAAAAGTGACACCGACTCGCGCGAGCCAATCGGGTGCACCGTCCGGTCTTATGACATTCCAGTAAAGTTGTAACGAGACATTGACAGGAGCGCGATCCCTGGAGAGAGCCCGGCCAAAGCCGCCACCCAGTGGTACCCTCCATTTCTGGCCCGAAGCTGCGTTCCAGTTAGCCGTGATGATGGGGGCGGAGATAAAGAACCACCTGTTACGTAGTTCCCTTCGAATCAGTCCCCGAAGCAGCAACTGATTGACGTCGGCACGGTCGCTATCACCAGCGAACGACCATCGGTTTGCGGCGAGCAGCCCGAATCGCCAGTTTGGCGCCTGATAGCCGACGCGTATAGCCGGTCCAACCTGCCACTTACCGCTGCCGAGAACCTCGTCGGTCGCGATGGGTAAGTTGAATGCTGCACCAGCACCCAACATGAGTTTTCCCTTGGTGTTCCAGGTAAAGAGCAATGCATCGGTGAGGTCACCTAATCCGAAGGTGCTGGGCCCGGGAACGGGTTCCGGGTTGCCGGGTGAGCCGGGCACGCCACCCGGTGCATCCGCGATGGTAATCAGGGCAAGATTGATCAGCTTCCAGTCGTCGCGAATCAGGAGGGTGTTGGTGGGAATCGCACGAGTAATGAACGCATTGCCGTTGGCGGCTCCAAAGTCGTAATCAAATTCCAACGGCAGCACCCATACGCGGCCCGACTGGTCTTGCGCACCCGGTTGATCTTGTGCAATGGCTGTTGCCATCCACATCACGGCAAGAACTGCAACTAATACAGTTTTCATGCTAATACTCCCGACTTAATATAACTCGTTCACCACACCTACTTAACCCCATCGATGTCATTTTTTTAGGCTGACCGAGAATCTTGACTCCATTAGATCGTTGGTCGGCTGCGGAAATATGCCTTCCCGGGCCTCATGGACCCGGGAAGGAGAGGATGACTTAATTTTGAATGGCTATATCCATCAGTATTGCAAACATGCTGTTTGCAACTACTGGATAGCGCTCTTATTCGCTTCTTCGATCTGTTGCTGCATCTTCGTCAAATTGAATGAACCTGGTGTCTGGCTGGTCGGGTAGTCCTTGAAGGTCATGAGGAACTCCCCAGTCATTCGTGTGATTGGCACTATGGCAAAAGCGTGATCGAGCCACCAGTCGTAATAGGTGTTCGAGTT
>JBATHL010000429.1:0-1635 GCA_049666745.1 Gammaproteobacteria bacterium | reverse complement strand
CGGAAAGACTGCTCAGCCTATGCGAACAAACCGGAGCCAGGGAGTATGTCTCCGGACCTGCAGCCAGGGACTACACTTCTGCTGATGAATTCTCCGCGCGGGGCATCAAACTAACCTGGTTCGATTACTCAGGGTATCCGGAATATCCCCAGTTGTGGGGAGAGTTTACCCACCATGTCAGCATTCTCGACCTGCTGTTTATGTGCGGTAAAGACGCACATCGCTACATGAGGCATGTCCATTGATGAAACTTTCCATTGTCGCCACGCTATACCAGTCCGCGGAATATATCGGTGAGTTTCACCGACGAGCGAGTCTGGTGGCAACCAAATTGGCCGGGGAAGACTACGAGGTTATCCTGGTCAACGACGGGTCCCCCGATAATTCACTGGACCTGGCCGTGCAACTAGCGCAAACCGACCCCCATCTCGTGATCGTCGACTTGTCCCGTAACTTCGGTCACCACAAGGCGATGATGACCGGGCTGGAGCATAGTTGCGGGGAAAGGGTGTTCCTGCTCGACAGCGATCTCGAGGAGGAGCCGGAATGGTTGTCAGACTTCACCAGGGTCATGGATACCGAATCCTGCGATACCGTATATGGTGTGCAGCAGCGGCGCAAAGGCGGCCTGTTCGAAAAATTAACCGGTAGCATTTTCTTCCGACTCTTTCGCCTGCTAACAGGGATAGCTCAGCCAAACAACATCGTTACGGCAAGACTGATGACGCGCCGCTACGTGGACGCCCTGCTTTTGCACCGCGAACGTGAACTGAACATTGGCGGCCTGTGGATTACCACCGGTTTCAAGCAATGTCAGCAAGTAGTGCAGAAGCATTCCACCAGCCCGACCAGCTATTCGCTGATGCACAAATTGAAACACCTGGTAAATGCCGTAACCTCCTTCAGCAGTCTTCCGCTGGTATTTACTTTCTACGCAGGCCTGTTGATATCGCTTTCGGCACTTGCTTACATCGCCTACCTGGTTTACCGGTACATTTTTATTAGCTCACCACCCGAGGGTTATACCTCGATGATTGCGTCGATATGGCTGTTTTCGGGGTTGATCATATTCTTCCTCGGATTGCAGGGAATTTATATCTCAAAGATGTTTTCCGAAGTGAAGCAGCGGCCCTATACGATTGTTCGGCAAGTTTATCGCAATAATCCTGGAATCCCAGATGACGAGTAACAGCATCCCAGCGGGGGCCTACGGCATATTAAAACAGGAGCCGGTTACCCCTGGAGCCAATGTGGTGGTCGATGAGGTTATAAATCTCGGTTATTCCGTTCTGGATTCGGGTTACGGGGTCGGGGAGTTGGCAGATTTAGCAACCGCATTTGAGCGAACCCGGGAACGTTATCAGCAAACCCATGGCATGGAAAATCTGCGAAAAATAAACGAGCAGCACACAATCCGCAGTCCATTGACACTTGGCGAGCCAGCCTTTCTCAAACTTGCGTTAAATGAAAATCTGCAAGCGATATTGCAGCAGCTGATCGCGGGGAAGTTCATACTTAACCAGCAAAACGCCGTAATCAATCCATCGCGGGAAACCAGTGCCCAGGGCGCCTGGCATCGTGACCTTCCCTATCAGCACTTCGTATCATCAAGACCACTCGCGATTAATGCCCTGT
>JBATHL010000428.1:0-4547 GCA_049666745.1 Gammaproteobacteria bacterium | reverse complement strand
AACAGTAACCGAGCCATTTATACAGAAATCGATTCATCATCCACTTTTGCTCGATCATATTGGCGACGTAGAGCGGACCGTGAGAGCGTGAGTGAAATTGCTGAACTTCGACCACGCGCGCGTCGTGGTAAACCTTTAAATGCAGATCAGGCTCGAATAGCGGTCGCCCCGCTTCCTCAAATTGATAGGTCATGCGCAGCATCGTGGTGTACCTGCAACGCTGCGTAATCGACAGGTACAGGTCCTGGTGACCAGGCACGGATGAAATCATTTCGTCGGCCACCGCGAGGTCGGGGACGATATTGCGCAGGCGGATATAGTTTTGTTCGTACAGTTCCATCAACCCCGCAAAACTGCGCGCGTGGGCGAAACGCCCCTTGCGAACTGGCGCGAGATCAAGCAGCACCAGCATGCTCCATTTTGCGTAACTGGTAACGCAACTGCTGGTAAGCCTGTAACGAATTAAAGCAATCGGAGTTCAATATCAATGTCCTGGATTTATTCGCATTAACGAGCTTAAGAATAGCAAACCATCGCGTCTGGTAAACCTTGTATTTAGTATAAAAATATGGTTGTTTGCCTTGCCTGAACTCGATTGATTTAGCACCAGGGTCGACGCGCAATTTTATTATTTCTTGTTGAATCAAACACCTGGATTCATAAATCGCTAACAGGCAGACAGCCGCCAAAGCAGCCAGCATGAGCAAAGCGGGTTCGAGATAAAAATAAATCGCTACAGCGGCCAGACCATGGCCGCTTAACAGAAAATTACGCTGCGCTGCCGAAGGCCGGATTTCGTAGTATTCTTGCAATCAACTTTCCCTGTGTTTCTGCTCCGACATATTGCGCAGCAACTGGATAAAACGCGCCAGTTCCGCATCAGATGTCACGCTGCGTCCCAGCAGCAGATCGTATAAATCCGGGTCGGGCATTTCGAGCAATGCCTTGAAATGACCCTGTTCCGCGCTCGATGCCGAGGCGTAATGCTGCTCGAGATAGCGGCTCATGACAACATCGAGTTCTTTCATGCCACGGCGACATAACCAGCGTAAACGCGATAGCTCCGCCATGGTTCGCTTAAATTTTGCGCTGCACCAGTAGCTTCTTGGTTTCCGCTATCGCCTGCGCCGGATTGAGATTTTTCGGACAGACCTTGGCGCAATTCATAATCGTGTGGCAGCGATAAAGCTTGAATGGATCTTCCAGGTCATCGAGCCGCTCACCGGTGGCTTCATCGCGGCTATCGACAATCCAGCGATAGGCATTGAGCAACGCGGCGGGACCGAGGTAACGATCGCTATTCCACCAGTAGCTCGGACAACTGGTAGAGCAACAGGCACACAGGATGCACTCGTACAGACCGTCGAGTTTCTCCCGGTCTTCCCTCGATTGCAGTCGCTCTCGATCCGGCGGTGTGGCCGTATCGGTTTTCATCCACGGCTCGACCGAGGCATATTGCGCATAGAAATTGGTTAAATCCGATACCAGGTCCTTGACGACCGGCTGGTGCGGCAACGGATAAACCTTGACGTCGCCCTTGATGCTCGAAATCGATTGCGTACAGGCGAGCGTATTGACGCCATCGATATTCATCGAGCAGGAACCGCAGATCCCTTCACGACAGGAGCGTCGCAACGACAGCGTGGCATCCATTTCGTCCTTTATCTTGAGTAATGCATCGAGCACCATCGGCCCACAGCTATCCATGTCGACTTCGAAAGTATCGGTGCGCGGATTTTCCCCGCTATCCGGGTCGTAGCGATAAACGATGAAACGCTTGATGTTGGTCGCGCCAGCGGCAGCCTTTAACAGCTTGCCCTGCTTGACAACGGAATTGGCGGGTAACGTAAATTCGGCCATCTTTATTTACTGCCTCACGACTCTAATAAACACGCTTTTTCGGTGGAATAACATCGCATTCATCGCTCAGGGTGTACATATGCACCGGGCGATAGTCGAAGCTCACCCTGCCTTTTTCATCGACCCAGGAAAGCGTGTGCTTCATCCAGTTCTCGTCGTCGCGCTCGGGGTAATCCTCGCGCGCGTGACCACCCCGGCTTTCGGTGCGATTCAATGCACTCTGGATAGTGGTTTGCGCCTGCAGCAACAGATTTTCCAGCTCCAGGGTTTCCACCAGATCGGTATTCCAGATCAGACCACGATCAGACAATCCCAGGTCTTCGAAGCTCGCAAAGATCTCGTTCATCTTATTCACCCCTTCCTGCAACGAATCACCGGTGCGGAATACCGCCGCATGCTTTTGCATATCGCGTTGCATTTCGAACCTTATATTTGCAGTCGGCGTTCCACCCGAGGCATTACGCACCCGATCCAGGTGATCGATGATGCCATCGCAGGCGTCATCGGCGAGCGGCTTGTGGGACATTCCGGGCTTGATAACTTCGGCGGCACGCAGGGCTGCTGCGCGCCCGAAGACGACGATGTCGAGCAATGAATTGGAACCCAGGCGGTTGGCGCCGTGGACTGAAACACAGGCGGCTTCGCCTATCGACATCAATCCGGGCACTATCGCATCCGGGTCGCCATCCTTAAGGGTCACGACTTCACCATGATAATTAGTCGGGATACCGCCCATGTTGTAATGCACGGTCGGTAATACCGGAATCGGTGCTTTGGTGACGTCGACGCCGGCAAAAATTTCGGCTGACTCGGATATTCCTGGCAGGCGCTCATCGATAACGTCGGCGCCCAGGTGTTCGAGATGCAGGTGAATATGATCGGCGTTCGGTCCAACTCCCCTGCCCTCGTTAATTTCCACCGTCATCGAACGGCTGACCACGTCTCGCGACGCGAGATCCTTGGCGTTGGGCGCATAGCGCTCCATGAAACGTTCACCATCCGAGTTGGTCAGGTACCCGCCTTCACCACGCACGCCCTCGGTAATCAATACCCCTGCGCCGTAAATCCCGGTTGGATGAAACTGGACGAACTCCATGTCCTGCAGCGGCAGGCCGGCACGTGCCACCATGCCGCCGCCGTCGCCGGTGCAGGTGTGCGCCGAAGTCGCCGAAAAATAAGCCCGTCCGCAACCACCGGTAGCAAGCACCACGGTATGCGCACGGAAACGGTGCAATTCACCGGTGGCGAGGTCCCAGGCCACCACGCCACGACAGACGCCATCGTCCATGATCAGATCGATGGCAAAATACTCGATAAAAAATTCGGCGCGGTGCTTCAATGACTGCTGGTAAAGCGTGTGCAGGATGGCGTGGCCGGTACGATCCGCGGCGGCACAGGTGCGTTGCGCGGTACCTTCACCGAAATTGGTCGTCATACCGCCGAACGGACGCTGGTAGATCTTGCCTTCTTCGGTGCGTGAAAACGGCACGCCGTAGTGCTCGAGTTCGATGACCGCGGGAACCGCCTCGCGACACATGTATTCGATTGCATCCTGGTCACCGAGCCAGTCGGAACCCTTGACAGTGTCGTACATATGCCATTGCCATGTATCCGGCCCCATATTACCGAGCGAGGCGCTCATGCCACCCTGCGCCGCCACGGTATGGCTACGGGTCGGGAACACCTTGGTGATACAGGCGGTCGAAAGCCCGGCGGCAGCCATTCCCAGCGTGGCACGCAATCCGGCGCCACCGGCACCGACGATGACGACATCATAGGCGTGGTCGATTAATTTATAGTCACTCGCCATCGCTCAGGCCCCAAAAGAAATTTTCAGCACCGAGATCACGCCGATAGTGCCGCACAACAGACATACCAGGTTCGTCGATAACAGGGTCACGGTGCGTTTTGAATGCGAAGAGATGTAATCTTCGATAATGGTCTGCAAGCCGAGCTGCGCATGGTAAAAAACGACTATCACCAGCAACACCAGCGCGACCGCTACCCAGGGTTGCTGTATCCAGCCCACCAACGTGGCATGGTCTACCGGCAAAGCCGCAAGACTGAAACCGACCCACAATACGAGTGGAATCAATAGCAGCGAAGTCAGGCGCTGATGCCAGAAGTGGCCGGTGCCCTCTTTGGCCGAGCCCAGGCCTTTAACTTTAGATAACGGTGTTCTTAGTTCCGTCATGACCTATCCCGCCCCCGCAACCACCCAGGTTGCTATCGTAAGAATAACCGCCACGGCGATTGCCAGTTTGGCCGTTAGATCCACGGTTTCGAGTTCGAAGCCATAACCAACGTCCCAGAACAGGTGTCTGACACCGTTACAGAAATGCAGGTAAAGTGAAAATACGAAACCGAGCAGGAATATCTGACCATACCAGCTATCAAGGTGGTTATAGAGCAGCTGGTAGGATTCGGCACCTTCCGCGGCGGCGGCCAGCAGCCACACCAGCAGCAAACAACCGAAAGCCAGGATAACGCCGGTAATGCGATGCGTAATCGATAGCAACGCGGTTAACGGCAGGCGATAGATTTGCAAATGCGGAGAAGTTGGATACTTACTGTCAGCCATCGTCGTTTACCAGGTTACGAGTTACAGTTCAGGCAAGAATGCGAATGTATCAGAAATCAATACAGCGGCCATTCTTTTCCCAGTCACCATAACGGGTTGGCTCCTT
>JBATHL010000427.1:0-6639 GCA_049666745.1 Gammaproteobacteria bacterium | reverse complement strand
AGGCAAAAAACTCCGCAATAGCGCGAGCAATACGCAAAGTATGCGAGCGTTTTGCGGAGTTTTTAAACGCCGCTATCGCGGCACAGGAAGCGTCAGAAAAAGAAAGGCCGTCCCTGGCCACGTGGTATCATCAATAGTTCGGGGGGGAGGTATTGATGCACACAGGTAATTTATAGGTTATTCCATGAATTTCCATAGTGAACCAGTTCATAGTCAATGAGTGAACAAATCGACACCGCCATTCGCTGGGGGAGCGAACGCATCGCCGCATGTAGTGAAAGTGCACGCCTCGATGCAGAACTGCTGCTGGCTCACTGCCTCGATAAACCGCGTAGTTTTCTCTATGCCAGACCCGAACAAAGCCTGAGTGAAGCCAGTTGGCAGCAGTACCAGAAGTTGGTGCAGGCAAGGCTCAAACCCACGCCAGTCGCCTACCTGCTCGGCGCGCGCGAATTCTATTCGCTGGAGTTTGCATCAACGCCCGCCGCGCTGGTACCAAGGCCGGAGACCGAGTTACTGGTTGAGCTTGCCCTGCAACAGATTCCACGCCAACATCCCTTTCGCATCTGCGACCTGGGCACCGGCAGCGGCATCATCGCGATAACCCTGAAGACCGAGCGACCGTTGGCAGATATCTGTGCAACCGATGTCGATCCAGCCTGCCTCGAACTGGCGCGAGAAAATGCTCGACGACATGACGTCACCATAAATTTCATTGAATCTGACTGGTATCGCCAACTACCGGCCGACCTCCAATTTGACCTGATCGTTTCCAATCCACCCTATATCGCTGCGCACCATCCATTCTTAACCCAGGGCGACCTGCCCGCTGAACCCGATATCGCACTCACACCCGGAACGACCGGCCTCGAGGCCCTGCAACAGATAATTGGTCACGCCCACGAATATCTTGTTGAGGGAGGTTACCTGATGCTGGAACACGGTTATGATCAGCAGGCCCTGGTAGCCGACTTACTCGAAAACTTCGGCTTTAGCGAGATTCGCTGTGAAAACGACTATAACCAGTTGCCGCGCACCAGCATCGCTAAACTGGTTGATAATCTAAATTCCGGGGCGTAGGCTCTAGACATGGATGATGCGGACCGCTATAGATGTCGCCACATTCACCTGAAGCAAAGCGACAACCCAACCCATCAGGCCGACGCGGCCTGCGCAGCGTTAACCAATATAGACGGTATCCTGCTGGCGGCACCATTTAGCGAATATAGCGTCCACATTATTTATTCGCTCGACAAACTGACCTTTGAAATTGTAATTGAACTGCTCATCGAGCTTGATTTCGTAATGGATGACTCGTTCCTGATATCACTGCGCAACACGATTTTCTGTTTCCTCGAAGATAACGCGCGCGACAACATGCATATCGACGTTACCGAATTTCAACAGGAAGACAGCGCAAACCCTGAAATCCCTCACCAGGATAACGACAAATACTGGGACGATTACCATTAGTGCTCCTTCCACGCGATATCCGGAGTACTCGTGTACGCAATAACACTGGCTGATATAGCAGTTGCGCTCATCCCGGTGGTAGTCACGCTGATTATCATCTTTTACTGGTCGCAAAACATCAAGTACGCCGCCATCGCGGTATTACGGATGTTGATTCAACTGTTGCTGATCGGTTATGCACTCGAGTTTATCTTCAATGCGAATAGTCAATGGATCATTATTGCGGTGCTGTGTTTTATGTTAATCGCGGCGAGCTGGATAGCGCTCGGTGCACTTCCGGTTAAACGCTCGACCTTGCTAGGTTACAGTTTGGCCGCGATAGCAGTGGGCGGTGTATTCAACCTGGTACTGATCACCCAGGGAGTTTTGCACGCAGATCCCTGGTATCAACCGGCCATAATGATTCCCCTTGCCGGCATGATCTTTTCCAACTCGATGAATAGCGTCAGCCTGGCAGGCGAGCGGTTCTACAGCGAACTCGAACACCACAATGACTACCCGCGGGCACGCAATGCAGCTTTCCAGGCGGCGATGATTCCACTCACCAATTCATTGCTAGCGGTTGGACTGGTATCCCTGCCTGGCATGATGACCGGCCAGATACTGGCAGGGACATCGCCGCTCATCGCGGCGCGATACCAGATTATCGTGATGTGCATGGTGTTCAGCTCCGCCGGAATTTCCGCCGCCCTGTTCCTGTGGTTGATTCGATCGCAAAGCGAACATCAATCCCTGCGCAGCGGCGATGGCGCAAGCGGGTAATCGCAGCCGTCATCGTCGCGATCCTGCTCGTCGGACTCTGCGAGTGATGGTTAGTAGTGATCCGGCAGGCAGTGGCGGTTACAGGCAAAAAAAATGGCTGGTCGTGAGACCAGCCATAATGTCGTAATCGACAATTATAACCAAAGGAGGACATCGTGAGAGAGGTTAGGTGTTCTTAACCTTTAACACGATGTATTTTATAGGTCATATTCACGAAATTACCAGAAAAAAATCAATAAACGGTAAGAAAAACAGTGCCCAAAGGTAGTATTGTTGATCTTTTTTATCATTTTATTGCTTTAACTATATGATATTTAAAGAAATATTATAAATATACGCTCACATCGACTATTTTAAAAAAAAATTCAAAATTCAAGCTATTTACTTGTTAATCGACGAATCAGGCTCGAAGTATCCCAACGCCCGCCACCCATCGCCTGCACTTCACCGTAAAAATCGTTAACCAACCGGGTTACCGGCAATTCGGCACCGTTCTTTTCGGCTTCTTCGAGACAAATTCCCAGATCTTTACGCATCCAGTCTACCGCGAAACCAAATTCAAACTCGTCGTCGAGCATGGTGTTGCCACGATTTTCCATTTGCCAGGAACCGGCCGCACCCTTGGAGATCACCTCGACAACCTTGTGTCCATCGAGGCCGGCACGCTGTGCAAAATCAAGGCCTTCAGACAGGCCCTGAACGAGACCGGCGATGCAAATCTGATTAACCATCTTGGTCAACTGGCCCGCGCCGACGTCGCCAAGCAGTTCCGCCGCGCGCGCGTAACTCATGATAACCGGACGCACTGCATCGAAGCTCGCCTGATCGCCACCGATCATCACCGTGAGCACACCGTTTTCGGCCCCGGCCTGACCACCTGACACCGGCGCATCGAGAAACGGGACATTCGACTTATGCGCAATTTCACGCGCGACGTTGGCGGATGCAGTGGTATGGTCGACCAGGATCGCACCCTGCTTGCAACCCGCCAGCACACCATCATCACCATAAACCACCGAGCGCAGGTCATCGTCGTTACCGACACACATGAATACGAAATCCGCGCCTTCTGCGGCTTCTCGTGGTGTCAACGCGAAACTACCCTCGTTTTGCTGACACCATTGTTCAGCTTTTGCGGCAGTACGGTTGTATACCCTGGTTTGATACCCGGCTTTGGCGAGATGCCCGGCCATCGGATAACCCATGACCCCGAGCCCGATGAAGGCGACCTGTTGCTTACTCATATTTACTCCTGTTGATTTTTACTGTGGCGATATTACACCAGCACGCGGATTCGCGCTGCGTTTCAATATTTCATGCGGGTTGCAGGTTGGCCATGCTGGCAATCAGCCACTTGCTGCCGACTTCTTCGAAATTAACCTGCACCCTCGACTGTGGCCCCTGCCCTTCAAGATTCAGTATGATGCCATCCCCAAAACGAGCATGATTGACCCGTTGACCAACGGACAATCCGGTATCTTCTTCAACCCGGTCCTGACCAATTCGTGGTGATGCCGGCATCACGGAACGACTGAAATTTGCCTTGGGCCGAATTTCCTGCATCAGTTCAGAAGGAATTTCGCGCACGAAGCGTGACAGCATATTATAGCTCTCGCCGCCGTACAGACGACGCACTTCGGCGCTGGTCACCACCAGTTGCTCGCGGGCACGCGTGATGCCGACATAGCAAAGACGACGCTCTTCCTCCATGCGTCCCGGTTCCTCACTGGAACGCTGGTGGGGAAACAGCCCCTCTTCCATGCCAACCAGAAATACCAATGGGAACTCGAGTCCCTTGACCGAGTGCATGGTCATCAATTGCACGCAATCTTCCCATGCATCGGCCTGACCTTCACCTGCCTCGAGCGCAGCATGCGCCAGAAAGGCGTCGAGCGTGGACATATCCTCCTCGATGACCGCGTCATATTCAAAGCTCTTGCCGGCACCGACCAGTTCCTGCAGGTTCTCGATGCGAGACTGTCCTTTTTCGCTACTGTCTTTTTTAAAATGTGCGTCCAGGCCACTGATTTCGATGCCGGATCTGATCTGCTCACCTAGCGGTAACTCGCTGAGCTCTGCGGTCATACGGCGAATTAAATCGAGATAAGTTTGCAACGCGCTGTGCGCCCGGGCGCTCAATTGCTGTGTCTCAACCAGATCCAGGCTTGCGCTCCACAGCGAAGCTGATTGCGTACGTGCATGGTTACGAATCTCGTCGATGGTCTTTTGCCCGATACCACGCGGGGGATGATTCACCGTGCGTTCGAAGGCATTATCTGCAGTCGGGCTCGAGATCATGCGCATATAGGCCAGTGCATCCTTGATTTCGGCGCGTTCGAAAAAGCGCAAACCGCCGTACACTCGATAGGGTACGCCGCGTGTGACCAGGGTTTCTTCAAACTGTCGCGATTGTGCGTTGGAGCGATAGAGTACCGCGACATCCTTACGATCACGCCCCTGCGCGACCCAGCTCTCGATGCGGTCAACGACAAAGCGTGCTTCGTCTTTTTCATTGTAAGCCGAGTAAAACATGATCGGCTCACCATCTTCACTCTGCGTCCACAGCTCTTTACCCAGGCGCGAGCGGTTGTTATCGATTAGCGCATTCGCGGCTTTCAAAATAGTACCGGTGGAACGGTAATTCTGTTCCAGTCTGATGACCTGGGTATTGGCAAAATCCCGCTCGAAGTGGTGAATGTTTTCTATGCGTGCGCCGCGCCAGCCATAAATCGACTGATCGTCATCGCCCACGACAAATATCGGCGTGTCGCTGCCGGCCATCAGCCGCAACCAGGCATACTGGATGGCATTGGTATCCTGAAATTCATCGACCAGGATGTGTTGAAAGCGGCGCTGGTAATGCTCGCGGATATCATCGTTATCCCGAATCAGTTCAAGTACCCGTAGCAACAGCTCGGCGAAGTCGACAACCCCGGCACGCTCACACAGTTCCTGGTAAAGCCGGTAAATCTCCAGCATCTGCTGCTGGATCGGGTCCTGTCCCGGATCGACGTGTGACGGACGCTGGCCTTCATCCTTGTTGTGATTGATAAACCATTGCGCCTGTTTCGGTGGCCAGCGGGCCTCGTCGAGATCGAGCTGTCTGACCACGCGCTTGACCATGCGTAACTGGTCATCGCTGTCGAGAATCTGGAAGTTTTGCGGCAGCCTGGCAGCCTCGTAATGCAGTCGCAACATGCGATGCGCAAGCCCGTGGAAGGTGCCGACCCACATCGCAGCGGCCGAAATACCCAGCAGCGATTCAACGCGAGCACGCATTTCTGCGGCCGCCTTGTTAGTGAAGGTCACGGCCAGCACGCTAAACGGCGACAGCCCATCGACCTCGCAAGCCCAGGCAATACGATGGGTCAACACCCGTGTCTTGCCGCTACCGGCACCAGCGAGTACCAGAATAGGGCCCGGCTCGGCGCTGACCGCTTCGCGCTGGCGTTCATTCAGGGGATCAATTAAGTGTGATACGTCCATTTATGGCAGGCTGCAAACACAAGCCGCCATTGTATCAATTCGCCATAACGGAGTAAGCAGTAATCTGCTCTCGTCAGGGTGTTTTTGCGATTATGCGCGCCTGCGCGGCAGAGGAATAAAAAACAGGGTCGCCGCTTAAATAAAACCGTCCAGGATCTTACCCACTAACGGCGGCTCGGAGGCAACGCGCTGGTAGGATTCGATCGCGCGACGGTTTTGCGGATCGATCTGCTGGTTAAACTGGGGACGATAGCGCTTGTCACTGGCAACCGATTCGAGCAGCTCGCCGCGATAAACATACGCATAGGGTGGTTGCTTGCTGGCATCGCGGAAATCAGCAGCACTATCCGCGACCACCGCCACAGGCCGGGTGGGCGGTCGATCCTGGTATAGCGGGATTTGCGCTGGTTTAGATGGGATAATGTAATTCACGAATCATTCTCGCCATGTCTACATCTTGTGTTCAATGAGGGCATTATAGGTAGCAAACCTGTCAAAATTTTGTCGAACGGATTCAATTATCCCATTTATTTTTGGCAATTATGTCACTTTTTCGGGTTTCAACCCACTTCGAGCCCTGTTTACTGGCTTCTTTTTTCCAGAAAGGGGCTTCTGTCTTCAAATAATCCATGATGAACTCGCAGGCGGCAAAAGCGTCGCCCCGATGGGCACTCAGCACCGATACCATGACGATTTGATCAGCTGGCTTCAGCGCGCCGACGCGATGAATAATGGCCAGATCGGCTACCTGCCAACGCGCCTGCGCCTTTAGCGCAATATCCTGCAGCGCCTTTTCAGTCATACCCGGATAATGTTCAAGTGTCATTTGCTGCAACGGATCGCCTTCAAGATCACGTACCAGGCCGATAAAACTCGCGATCGCGCCGACGTCGCTGCGTCCAGCGAGCAGTTCCCGGT
>JBATHL010000426.1:0-12854 GCA_049666745.1 Gammaproteobacteria bacterium | reverse complement strand
CGCGGCTCAAAATTCTGGCACTGTCATGAGTAAGTATTCAATATTTTCGCTGCTGCGCAACGCGATCAGTTACCACGAAAACTGGGCCTCCGCCTGGCGTAGCCCGCAGCCGAAGCAGGAGTACGATGTATTAATCATCGGTGGCGGCGGTCACGGGCTGGCGACTGCTTATTACCTGGCCAAAGAGCACGGCATTACCAATGTCGCGGTACTCGAAAAAGGCTGGATCGGCGGCGGTAATACCGGGCGTAACACGACCATCGTGCGCTCCAATTACCTGTGGGACGAATCCGCCCATCTCTACGAAAAATCGATGCAGCTGTGGGAAGGCCTGAGCCAGGATTTGAATTACAACGTCATGTTCAGCCAGCGCGGGGTTTATAACCTGGGCCATAACCTGCAGGACATGCGTGATATCCAGCGCCGTGTCAACGCCAATCGTTTGAATGGTATCGACGGCCATGTGGTGACACCCGAGGAGATCAAGCGCGCGATTCCCGAGATTAACATCGACCAGGGATGTCGCTATCCGATATTAGGCGCCTCGTTTCAACCCCGTGGCGGCGTTGCTCGACACGATGCCGTGGCCTGGGGCTTTGCCCGCGGGGCCGACATGCGCGGGGTCGACATTATCCAGAACTGCGAGGTAACCGCAATCAACCAGGAAAATGGTGCGGTGACCGGGGTCGAAACCACGCGCGGTACGATTAACGCGAAAAAGGTTGGCGTAGTGGTTGCCGGCCATTGTTCGGTGCTAGCCGAAATGGCGGGTTTTCGCATGCCGATCGAAAGCCATCCGTTGCAGGCGCTTGTTTCCGAGCCGATCAAGCCGGTAATCAACACGGTCATCATGTCAAACGCGGTACATGGCTATATCAGCCAGTCCGACAAGGGCGACCTCGTTATCGGTGCCGGCATCGACAGCTACAATGGCTATGGCCAGCGTGGCAGTTTCCCGACCATCGAACATACCGTGGCCGCGATCGTCGAAATGTTCCCCATCTTCAAACGCGTGCGCATGAACCGACAGTGGGGCGGTATCGTCGATACCACGCCAGACGCCTGTCCGATAATCGGCAATACACCGGTTAACGGGCTTTATTTCAACTGTGGCTGGGGTACTGGCGGTTTCAAGGCGACGCCGGGGTCCGGCTGGGTGTTTGCGCACAATGTCGCCACTGGTGAACCGCATGAACTCAATCGAGCCTTCGCGCTGGATCGTTTCGTCAGCGGATTCCTGATCGATGAACACGGTGCCGCCGGTGTGGCGCACTAGGAGGCATAACAGATGTTTTTAATCGAATGCCCCTGGTGTGGGGTGCGTGATGAAACCGAGTTTTCCTGTGTCGGTGAGGCGCATATCGCCCGCCCGCTCGAAAGCGAGAAACTAAGCGATGAAGAATGGGCCGACTACCTGTTCATGCGCAAGAACCCCAGGGGCGCTCACCGTGAACAATGGTTGCACGCGGCAGGTTGCCGGCGCTATTTCAATGCCGAGCGCGATACCGTGAGCTATCAGTTTAGCGGCACTTACAAGATCGGAGAGCAACCTCCTGGTGGGAACAAGAAATGAGCCAGCGGTTTAGAACCGAGCAGGGTGGTCGCGTCGATCGCGAGCAGGAGATCCAGTTCAATTTTAACGGCAAGCCTTATACCGGTCTGGCGGGCGATACGCTGTGTTCGGCACTGCTCGCCAATGGCGTGCATATGATCGGGCGCAGCTGGAAGTATCACCGTCCGCGTGGCGTGATGAGTGCCGGCGCGGAAGAGCCGAACGCGATTTTTCAGCTGGAAAGGGGCAGACGCACAATCCCCAATGCGCGCGGTACCCAGGTGGAACTATACGCTGATCTCGATGCCTCCAGTGTCAACTGCTGGCCCAGTCTCGACTTCGATTTGCTGTCGATCAATAGCAAGTTCAGTCGGATGATGCCGGCCGGTTTTTACTACAAGACGTTTATGTGGCCCAAATCGATGTGGATGAAGTACGAGCATTTCATTCGAAAGGCGTCGGGCCTGGGCGAGGCTCCGCGGGAGAAGGATCCTGATCGCTACGAACATACTCACCAGCATTGCGATGTGCTCGTCGTCGGCGGTGGTGTTGCGGGGCTGACCGCGGCACTGGCGGCCGGCCGTGCCGGTGCGCGCGTGATCATCGCCGATGAACAATCGGAACCTGGTGGCATGACACTCGCCAGCAAGGCCCAGATCGATGGCATCGATGCGGTCCAGTGGATTGAAAACGCGGTTGCCGAGTTGCAGGATATGCCGGAAGTTACCTTGCTACCGCGCAGCACCGTGTTTGGTTACCACGACTACAATTTTCTGACCATCAACCAGCGGCTCAGCGACCACCTGCCGATTGCCGCACGGAGCGGCGGGCGCGAGAAACTCTGGCAAGTCAGGGCGCGGCAGGTCGTGCTTGCGACCGGAGCTGCTGAACGTCCACTGACCTTCGCCAATAACGATCGTCCAGGAATTTTGCTGGCTGGCGCGGTGTCTACCTACGCCAACCGTTACGCGGTAAAGCCCGGTAGCCGGGCTGTCATCTATACCAACAACGATAGCGCTTACCAGACTGCACTCGATCTGAAGGCTGCCGGGGTCGAAGTGGTTGCGGTGGTGGATGCTCGTACCGACTCCGCCAGCGAACTTGCCAACACGGTACGCAGTGCCGAAATCCAGGTAATTAACCACAGCGTCGTGGTCGATACCGGGGGCCACAATCGACTGCGCTCGGCGCAGGTAATGCGCCTGTCCGCGGACGGTTCGACGGTGAGCGGTAATGCCAACTCACTGGCTTGCGATTTGCTCGCGGTTTCAGGTGGCTGGAGTCCGGTGGTGCATTTAAACGCGCAGTCCGGCGCAAAACCGGTATGGGATGAAGAAGCCTCGATGTTTCGCCCTGGTTCAACGCAACAGGCGCAGGTTTCAGCCGGCGCTGGCAGTGGCCGGCTTGATCTGGCCGGATGTCTGGCAGAAGGCGCCGATGCCGGCAACCAGGTAGCCAGGGCATGCGGCTTCAAATCGTCGATGAAAGCTCCGCAGGCCGAGCAGGTAATCGACGAGGCGATATTGCCACTGTGGAACGCGCCTTCACCTTACACCCGCGGGCGTGGACCCAAGGCCTTTATCGATATGCAAAATGATGTCGGTGTGGCGGATATCGAGCTCGCTGTGCGAGAGGGTTTTCAATCCGTTGAACACGTCAAACGTTACACTGCGATGGGTTTCGGTACCGACCAGGGCAAGCTGGGTAATATCAACGGCATGGGGATTCTGGCTGAAACCATGGGGCAGAGCATTGCCGCTACTGGCACGACGACTTACCGACCCAACTACACGCCGATCAGCTTTGGCTCGTTTGCGGGGCAAAACCTGGGTGACAAGCTGTTCGACCCGGTACGCAAGACCGCGATGCACGCCTGGCATGCAGAACACGGTGCGCTATTTGAGGATGTCGGACAGTGGAAACGTCCCTGGTATTACCCACGGGCCGGCGAAAGTCTGCACGATGCGGTCAACCGGGAATGTCTCGCAACGCGTGCAAGCGTTGGTATTCTCGACGCGTCGACCCTTGGCAAGATCGAAGTCAGGGGGCCGGATGCGGCAAAATTTCTTGAAATGATTTATACCAACAACTGGATGAAGCTGGAGGTCGGCAAGGGACGTTATGGCTTCATGCTCGGTGAAGATGGCATGGTCATGGACGACGGCGTTACCATTCGCATTGCTGAAGATCATTTCTTCATGCATACCACCACCGGCGGTGCGGCCGGCGTTCTCGCCTGGATGGAGCGTTGGTTACAGACCGAGTGGCCCGAAATGGAAGTCTTTCTGACTTCGGTTACCGATCACTGGGCCACTGCCGCGGTGGTCGGACCGAACAGCCGTGATGTCGTCGCCGCGGTTTGCGAGGGCATCGATTTTGGCGCGAGCGCGTTTCCTTTCATGGCGTCGAAAACCGGTACGATTGGTGACGTCGAATGCCGTGTGAATCGCATCAGTTTCTCGGGTGAACTCGCCTATGAAGTCAACATCCCGGCGAATTACGGCCGCTTCATGTGGGAAAAACTGATGCAGGCCGGGGAGAAATTCGATATCACGCCTTATGGCACCGAAACCATGCACGTACTGCGTGCCGAAAAGGGCTATGTCATTGTCGGGCAGGACACCGATGGCTCGGTAACGGTTGACGATCTGGGCCTCGGCTGGGCGCTATCGAAAACCAAGCAGGATTTTATCGGCAAGCGTTCGTTGAGCCGCCCGGACACGGTGCGTAAGGACCGCAAGCAACTGGTCGGGCTGTTGACCGAAGATCCGATGACGGTTATTCCGGAAGGCGCGCAACTGGTGAATGACCCCGGCGCAGCGAAGCCGCTACCGATGGTTGGTCATGTGAGTTCGAGTTATTACAGCGCCTGCTGTGGGCATTCGATCGCGATGGCGTTGGTAAAAGGCGGCCATCATCGCATGGGCGAAACCTTGTATGCGCCACTCGCTAACGGTCGCGTCGTCAAGGCGACCATTGCCGAGCCGGTGTTCTACGACAAAGAAGGAGCCAAACCGAATGCGTAACTCAATAAATTATTTTTTTACTCGTTGGGGGTGTCAGCAGAGTTCTCCAACCGTCATGTATGCTCATATGCACTCCGGTTCTGCGCGCTCTGCTTCCAGCGCGACGAGTAAAAATCCTGCTTTCTTGTGTTACGCATATGAGGCACAGGTAGATGGGTGATCTATTTCAACAGGAAAGCCCGCTGGTGCAGATAGATTTTGCCGAGCCGAGCGGGAATGCACCACGGATCGAAGAAAGGCCTTTCCTCGGCTACCTTAATTTGCGTGCGCGCAATAACGCTACCGGGTTTCTCGCGGCTACTTTGAAAGTGCTCGGTTGCGAACCACCGAGTACCGCGAATACCGTTATCGAGTCGGGCGAGTATCGTATCTACTGGCTGGGCCCCGATGAATGGCTGGTGGTGACCCCGGCCGGGCAGCAGGACCGAGTGAAATCCGAATTGCTGGCTGCACTCGATGGCGTGTTCTGCTCGGTGGTCGATAATTCGAGCGGATTGACCATGCTTCATATCACCGGCGACAATGCCGCCGCTTTGCTCGCGACTGACTGTCCCTTCGATTTGCATCCACGTGAATTCAAGCCCGGACAGTGTGCGCAAACACGACTCGCCAAGGCGGGTATGACCATCTCGCCGCTAGCAGACGGTGCTGGCTTCGAAGTAATTATGCGCCGCAGTTTCGCGGACTACCTGTTGCTGTGGTTACAGGATGCTGCAATCGCCTTTGAATAGTGCAACTGACGTTAAAATACCCAGTGACAAGTGTGCCAGTTAAAGCATGTATTACGGTGAAAAATTAAACAGTATCAGCCACCTGGTCGGTGCCGTGATGGCGCTGGTGGGGCTGGGCGCATTGCTCACCGTCGCTATTCAATCGCGCGACCCGTGGATTATCTCCAGTTTCACCGTGTTTGGCATCACCCTGGTGCTGCTGTACACGATGTCGACGCTTTATCACAGTTTTCATCCGCCACAGCTGAAAGACCTCTTTCAGCTGTTCGATCATGTCGCCATTTATCTGCTGATCGCCGGAACTTATACGCCTTATATGCTGGTCAGCCTGCGCGATGGTAATGGTTTCCTGATCCTGACTATCATCTGGGCGCTCGCACTGGCGGGAATTCTAAGCGAAATATTTCTCTCGGGTCGGGCCGTTAAAGTCGGTCAGATGGTGATCTACCTCGGCATGGGCTGGGCCTGCACGTTTGATTTTGCCAGTCTCAAAGCTGCACTTCCCGAGGATGGTCTGTGGTGGCTGACGGTGGGCGGTCTCGCCTACACCGGCGGCGTCGTTTTCTATGTTCTCGACCTGATGAATCTGTTTACCCATGCCCACGGTATCTGGCACTTTTTTGTCCTCACAGGTTCCTTTTGTCATTTTATATCGGTGATCGGTTACGTCAGTTAGATTGAGCTGGCCGGTCTCACTATGCCTGGCTTTTCCGCGGCATTAGAAACCACAATACCAAAGCCACCAGAAATAAAGCCGGGATATCACCCAGCAGATTGGCGCGCTCGGTATCGTCGGCAAGTGCCTGGAGCAGCATGATTCCTCCGTGCACGATACTCGACCAGATGGTGAACCAGATCAGACTGGCGTGCGCCAACGGGTCCTTCGCCGCCAGAATCAGGAACACGCCCAGGGTAGCGTAAACTCCCATAATCATTTGTTCGTATTCGGGTTGTGCCGGTGTCCAGCCCCAGCCCGAAGGCCAGATCCACATCATCAGTGCGGGCACGCCCACAACGAAAGTAATCCCGAATACATATAGGGCGGTGCTCAAATACTTCAGCTTTTCCTGCTGTTGCATGATTCTCTCCTATCGTGGTTTAGGTGGCTGTCTGCGGCAGTATACAACCTTGCGATTACTTGAATCAGCTTGGATTCAGGCGCCACGGCTTCCTGCACGAAGCTTTTCCTGGTTCTCTCGAGCCTGGAGCTGTCGGCCTTTACCCGCTATGCACCGGTGAGGTGGCTGAATCCTCTGATTGCAGTCGAGAATTGTATTTTGCAACTAACTGTCGCATAGTGTTCGAATCTGAAACGATCAGTATTGCAGGTTAATACCATGAGCCAGACCAGATTGATTGTGGATACGCTGAAGCAGGAACTTCGAAAGCAGGGCGTAACCTACCGACAGGTTGCGCATGCGCTGGATCTTTCTGAAGCGAGCATTAAAAGGCTGTTCGCCGAAAGCTCGTTTACCTTGTCACGCCTGGAACAGATTTGCGAGCTGTTATACCTCGAGGTTGCCGATTTGATTCATCAGATGGAAAAGAATGTCAATCTCACTCAACAGCTGACTTTAGAGCAGGAAACTGAACTCGTGTCTGATATCAAGCTACTGCTGATGGGGTACTTTCTGATGAACAAGCTCGAGTTCGAGGAAATTATTCGCATCTATGACATTTCCGAGACCGAGGGTATACGCCTGCTAGCGAAACTCGATCGCATGAAAATTATCGAATTGCAGCCGGGTAATCGCGTCAAGTTGATAATAGCGAGAAATTTCAGCTTCAGGCCCGGTGGTCCGATTCAGACTTTCTATGAAAAAGTAGTGCAGGACGAATTCTTCGACTCGCATTTTGCCGGCAACGGTGAGTTTCGCATCTATGTTTCGGGTATTTTTTCGAGAACTGCCAATGCCGAAATAATCAAAAAAATAGAACACCTCGCCGAAGATGCACATCAGCTCAAGCTGGATTCTGAATCACTGCCGTTAGACGAGCGCTTTGGTTGCAGCCTGATTATGGCGATCAGACCCTGGGAGGTGAAGGTATTTGACGAGTTGCGCCGGGAGCCCAACGCAAAGAAGTTCTGAATCCTGGTTGATTAGTTCCCGATCCTGGACTTTAGATTTTTGGCCGCGCTGGTAAAGCCGCCATTGTCCCCATCGACAAAATGGATATGCTCACCTTTTTCGAGACTGAAGACGAGGCAGGTCATGAGCGCTGAAGCGGAACGATGCACGCCATAATCCAACGCGCCCCGTTGAGAGTGTGAGGCGAGCATGGCTTCAATCTGGTCAGCTTGCGCCGCCGTGCAATCGAGCAATATTCGCAGCGTGTCATCAAAGCGACGATAGTCGGTATTTTCACGTAATTCGACGCGGTACTGTTTACCATCATAACCACCCGCGCTCATATCGAATTTGTTCAGGCACCACTGGAACAGGCTCTGCAAGTACAGTCTCAGTGCATACAGATTTCGATTACGCGCTCCGACCGTGGCGTCAATTTCGAGGCTCAATCCCCGCGGCGGCCAGCGAAAGTACATATTGGCTTCACCGATTGGCTTGCCGCTATCCGTGTTGGTAGCGGTGATCTCACTGATAGTCTCTATCAGGGAGCTGTAGAGTTTGGCCTTTTCGTCTTCCACCGTGCCGCCAGCCCGCATCAGCAGGCTTAACATGACGCCACTTCTGGATGTCAGCGGTTCCCAGCGACAGGATAGTCCACTCAGGTCAGGGGCATCGTCGTCGGGTTGTTGATCTAGCAGAAATGCTGGATCGGATTTAATCCAGGTCTCGGCCAGGTCGATACCCCCACCGGTGAAGGTTGCCAGTAGATTGTGGGGGCTGAGCTGGTATTTTCCGACTAACACCCGTAACTGACCGTCGTTATGGATAGCAGCAACCGGGACCACACCGACTCGGAGCGACAGATTAAACTTTTTTTCGGCCAGTTGCCGCACCTCGAGCAATACTTTCTGGCAGCGTTCCAGGTCCTGTGGAGGCACTAACAGGGTGGCTCCGTCGCCGCCAAATACGTAGGGTATCTGCCCGCTTTCGGTAACATTGAGTACCGCGTTTATACAGGCTGCGCCTATCATGTTGACCTGCTTGTAGCGGCCCTCTTCGATCGCCAGGGTCGAGCCCTTGACATCGGCAATAATGATCGACCAGTCGTCGGGGGCAACGCTGTAATTGTCGAGCTCGGCAACTCTGTTGAATTCCGTGAAGGGTTTGAGATTGCAGTAAAATTCTGAGGTACCCACTAACTTCGGTGCCAGTTTTTTTAGAGACTCCAATATGCCCGACTAAGGCTCGTCGCGCTAATAGTTTAAGTCGGAACCGGTGATCAGTAGCATCCGCTCGTAGCGCAGCATACGGGCAGCCGCGCTGCGGCAATGACACAGAGCATGGCTGCCGGATTTTGCGATCGGTAGCTACGGCAACGCTCAATCGAGGTCGTTACAAGGCAAGCGAAATGGTTTTGATACCGTGTTCGATGGTTGCCTGGAACGGTAACCCGGTTTTACTCAGCATTCTGGACACACGTGTGTTCTGCGCAAGCACTGTCGCATCGAGATGGCACACGCCTAGCTCGCGCGCGCAGTCGATGAGCCGATATAGCAGTACTTTGCCGATGCCTTTACCCTGCAGTTCGTCGATGACGGTAAGCGCGAGCTCCGAATGGTCGGGCTGCTCGTTGTTGCGCACGAAGCGGCCGACGCCAACCGGGCGCAGTTGCGTACCGTCTTGCAGCTCGGCTACCAACGCTACGTGATGCAGGAAATCCACCTCGGTGAAGTAGGTCAGTTCGCCCGGCGTCAGGTCCAGCTTCACACTGAAAAATCGATCGCGCACCGAGGCCTGGCTCAACTGCTGAAATCCCCGCTGCAGGTTTTCCCGATCGTCGGGCCTGATTGCACGCAGGTGAACAGTTCGCCCGTCGGGCAGAATGTCTGTGGCATGGTATGAAGTGGAAATTCCGGGCATAACAGGGTCCTGAATTTTACCCGTTAAGGCAAGTGTCGGCAGAACCGGTTTATCAGCTTTACCATGGCTTGCTATCGCGGTAGTCCAGGATTTGAGTCGTCCGGCAAAGCCGGCCAGATAGCGAGCGCTTGATCTGTACAGCGGGCAAACCATCCTGTTGATATTAACGCCGCCTTCAGGATGCGTTGATATGTCTGCGTCTCTATCTGTTTTCATATCGACCGGGTTTAAACTTTTAACTAAAAATGGGGTACTGATTGATATTAGCCATATTTATTGTGCAGTGCAACATTTGCTTCGATAGCCCGGTTCAAGCGCGTTTATGGGGCATATATAGCATCGTACCGCCGTCAGTCGGCTCACCGCTTGTTGGTGATAATTTGTCGGTCAGGATTGGAACATTAGGCGTTGCTTTGGTTAAATGGCGCAGAGTTTGGAGCCGAGAAATCGACAGTGACTGCAGCTAAAGCGAATCAGTACACCCGACGCAATATCGAAACCATGGAAATGCTCTACGGAACTGGCTATCTGTCGATGGGGGGTGACGACGAAGTTGCCAATATCGTTGCGCGGGTTGATGTCGCCGGAAAAGATGTCCTCGACATTGGTTGTGGGCTCGGCGGTGCATTAATCGCACTTGCCCGAAATCATCATGCGCGGCATGCCCATGGTGTCGATATCGATGCCGGCGTACTCGAGCGCGCCAATGAACTGGTTAGCACAGCGGGGTTGCAGGAGCTAATCAGTCTGACCCGGTTTGAACCGGGACCGCTACCGCTGGCCGACGCGAGCTTTGACCTGGTTTTCCTAACCGCGGTGAGTTGTCACATTCAGGACCTGGTTCCGTTTTTTACTGAAATCCGGCGCGTGATCCGGCCAGGTGGCAAGTTGGTTGGCGGGGAATGGTTCAAGCATCTCGACAATCAGGCTTACCGCGAATGGGACGAACTATTGCGCAATCGCGGCTTGAACTTCTATTTTGTCACCGCCGACCAGTTTAAAGCGGCCTTGCTTGGGTCCGGATTCGAGCAAAATTCGCTTGTCGATCGATCCTCTGCCATGGCGGCACTGGCACAGGGTTACCTTGATCGTGTCCAGCACGAGTTGAAGGGTCGCTTGCTGGACGCGATGGGAGAGGATGATTATGCCGCCTTGCTGGAATGGACCCGGCTTCGCGCCAATGGGTTGGCCCGGGGTGGTGCGGGTTACGGTCATTTTGTTGCCGGCAAAACAGGGAGTTAACAGACTTCGGGAGATTCAGGGTGGTTTGTTCCTGAAACCATAGATGCGTCCCACCGGCTGGATCCAGTATTAAAAAGTTAGTCTTGCGTTTTATCAATTGTCCTGTGAGCGACAGGAACATATGCAGCGATTTTTTCCTCCTGCAAAACTCGTGCTGTCTTCCAGGTTGCCCCGTCGTGGCTAATCCTGGGTTAACCGTTCCCTTTGTAGAACTACAACTCTTTCAGAATTATCATTACCAATATCAACGATTTGATAACCTACTAAGCCATCAACAGAAGTTACCAGTAACTCATGTTCGCCTTTACCGAGTCCCTGAAAGTGAAACTCTCCGGTAGGACGAGTCGTACTCCTGCGAGTAACAATACTAACGACTCCCTGGTAATTGTGTTTCCAGTTCAGTATCACCGTCGCTCCAGGGACCGCGTTAGAGAACTCGTCGTACGCCACACCCCTCAACTCGTTGTAACCAACATCCACCACCAGTTCTAATACAGTTTGCGAGTCTCCTGAAAATTCGTGCTCGGTTATCACCAGGACGTGGCCAAATGTTTTGAAAAACTCTATCGGCCCAATCGGGACATTTTCAATTTCGAATTCGCCAATGATATCCGTCACGAAATTTTGCATCCATTTGGATTTTAATGGGCTTTGTATTTTCATTTTGTAACCTGGCACAACAATATTTTCAGTATTGACGACTCTCCCCTTAAGCGTACCTAACTCAAGCGGCTCCAGTACAATCGCTAGCGTGGTTTGATTGTTCATGATCGCGAGAGAATCCATGGAAACACGCTGGTACATGCCTTTTGGTGAAACTGATAATCGATAATCTGATGCGGGCACGATGTTCTCAAAACTAAAGTATCCGTTTTCGTCACTGGTCTCGGAGTAGGCCTGACTGGCGCTTTCCGAAAACAGTTTTATTGTCTCGTTGGCTACAACATCGCCGTATTTCGTATACAAACTTCCCCATGCTGACACCGTACCTCTCCAGGGATCTTGCTCTTCGTCTTTAGCGATGCCCGACGATGCTAATGAGGAGCCAGCGTGTTCTGGGGTGGGCGATGGAACAACCGGTTTGATACTCGCCGGATCCAGGTACGGGTCTGGATTCAGCTGTTTGGGCGCTATTTTGGGAGTTGCACCCGGCTGCTCTACAGATTCTTCCGACTGATCTGTTAGCAACTGTGCTGTCAGGAAAGTGATCCCTATAAAGGATAATATTCCAATCCACAACAGAAAGCGGCGCAGGCTGGTATTTCTTTTGCTGATCGGCTTCTCCCAGGCCTTTGTAAAAAATAATTAGAGCACGAACCCTTAGGAAAATGCATCTATGTCCGGGGAATTGTGCATTTCGCATGAGCCATCGGTGATGGTATTGCCCAGGGCCCATCGATCAGCTAACGGGTAAGCAGATTCTAAAATTGTCTGCTTCAGCGGCGGAAATCGACGATCGGTTACTGCAGGCCGCCTGGAATTTGAAACTTCAATCCTGCTTCAGCCCCAACCAAGTTGTTGAAGGCTGATCGTGTCATTCCATATCTTTGTCATGTGCTTGATACGGTCTCCGTCAAAGACCATGTGGTACACATAGTCGGCAGCAACCGTTTTCCCAGTCGGCGGTACCGGACCGCCCGGCCCGGTTTGGGTTCCGTGGAAAACTGCGAAAGCTGCTACCGAATTTCGGGATTCATCAGCCGCAAAGAACTTAAGTTCGTAATGCCCGTCTGGTACCGGGGTCAAAAGGTTCTTCATCCATTCGCAGTAGGCCTCTAGTGTCGATATGTCAGACAAGACTGCGGTTTGCGAAGAAAATGTCGCCTCAGGATGGCAAAATGCATTACAACCTGCCCAACCTTTACCTGTTTCGCAAGCGTCAAAGAATAGCTTCGCTGATTCGAGATTAGCACTCATCGTTTTCTCTCCTTTAAATTATCGGGACTTGCTGCGAGGTTATTGTACCTTTCAAGGTAAGAATATACCCGTAAAGCCTAAAGCTGATTTATAAGTTTCTTGACCTGATACGAGAATAGCGCCTCAAAACTGGTCGATATTTTCTGGCCGAAGATTGGCTCCCACCTGTTTTTTTACTGAGCGTTTCCTGTGGAGATAACAGACGCTCAAAATCTAAAAACCAGCGGCAATTTACGACTGCGGTTTCAACCGATCGACGCAACACACCGATTAAATCGTTCGGCTGGTGTCTCATAGTCTAACGTTTTTCTTGGCCGCTCGTTCAGCCGTCGAGCCACTGCATTGAGTTTTGCCTGCGAGTGCACTGAGAGATCGGTTCCCTTTGGGAAGTACTGTC
>JBATHL010000425.1:0-2192 GCA_049666745.1 Gammaproteobacteria bacterium | reverse complement strand
GTGTTCTCATCGCAGCGCTTGATGGCATCTTCCGGGGTCATGGCCAGGTGATCCTTACCCAGGGGGATCTCTCGCAGCTCAATGTCCCAGTATTTCGCGAACTTGTGCCAGCAAACCTGCACCGGGCCGCAGACCATATTGGGCTTGTCGGTGGGTTTGCCGGCCGCCTTCATTTTCTCACGCCAGCGCCACTTCATGGCCATGCCGCCCAGCATGGCGGCATCGCTGGAACCGGTGGTGGAACATCCCAGGGTGTTGGCGGAATCCGGCGAGTTCCACAAATCGGCCAGGATATGCACGCAGCGGGCTTCGATTTCGGCGGTTTGGGGATACTCGTCCTTGTCGATCATGTTCTTGTCCATGCACTCGTCCATGAGCTTGTGGACCTCGGGTTCCGCCCAGGTCGAGACGAAGGTAGCCAGGTTTTGACGGGCGTTACCGTCCAGCATCAGCTCGTCGTGCACCACCTGGTAGGCGTGGCGCGGGTTGCTTTCTTTCTCCGGCATCTTGTATTTCGGCATGCTGACCGACAGGTCCGAGGATGCGAACACATCATCCAAAAGGCTATCTCTGATTTTGTCTTTTTCGTGCAACATCTTATATTTCTCCTTTCTTTGTTAATGTAAATTTCAAGCAATCCTAATAATCACTGACCAAAAACGCTTGCAATCCGCTTTTTTTATTTTTTAGTAAAACTAATGGTTTTAGCTGCTGTTTACCTGCTGGAATAGTGAAAACAGGGGGTTAATTCTTCCTATACTTCGTTTAAGAAATGACCATGGCGATATAACCCAGAATCAGTACGATCATGGAGGTCAACGCATAAGGGACGGGATAACCGATCGCCGGCATATCACTCTGCGACTGGTCGGAAATAGCTTTCATTGCCGGGGTACTGTTACGCGCACCGGCACAGGCACCGGCCAGGATGACAGGATTCATCTTCTTGCGGAAATAGAAGCCGTATAACCAGGCAATAAATGGCGGTACCAGTGCGGCAATCAAACCGAGCGCCGCTATTTGAATCACCACGGTGCCCTGGAAAGAGGCCAGTATTTTGGGTCCGACGCTGGAAGCCAGCACGGCAACAAACAGACTTAAACCGATATCCTGCAGGAAGCTTCTCGCGCCCTCGCTCATCGGTCCGCCAAAAGCAGGGTTACGCGTCCGCAGGTAAGAGAACATGATACCGGTCAGCATACAGCCGGCGGAAGTACCAAGTGCGAACGGTATACCACCCAGGGTCACGCTCAACTTGCCGACAACGTAACCGATTATCAGTGACAGCGCGAGGTAAAAAGTTTCAGTTAAAGTGCTTTCTACAACGGGGGTGCTATTCAGTTTTTCAGCGGCATGCGCGACCCAGAATCTGGAACCAGCCAGGCGCAATACATCGCCGACCTCGACGATGGTCTCTGGCAAATGCGGCATTTCGTTACCCGATCTGAACATGGCCTGGAGATTAAGACCAAAGCCGAATGACTTGCCCAGTTCCTCGAGCGATTTGCCGGCGTACTCGCACTTACCGACAATAACGTCGGCAACCTCGATTTCGATATCGCGCGCGCGTGGCTCGTCAACCTCTGCGCCAACGACCTTTTCAGCTCTTTCGATGAGCCCTTCATAACGCCCGCGAACGCCGATAATATCGCCCATCTGGATGGTGGGGTTTTCCGATCCATCGATTACCTCGTCGCCACGAACAACTTTCAGAACGGCCGCACGAGGGTTTTTTCGAAACAGTTGTTCTACCGTTTGCCCGACCAGTTCTTCGTGCTCGACCTTGTAGGCGCGAATATCCATCGGCATGACACCTACGCGGCCAAACCCCGCGGTACTGGGCAGGGCTGCGTTTTCGCCTCCGGCACCGAAATCGGCTTCCGCCTCTTTACCGGCCTTAACCGGGTCGATACCAAACATGGAGGGCAGATACTTGATCAGCAGGATGGTAAATATGCTGGAGAGAACATAACTGATCGCATAGCCCGCGGCGATATTGGCGCCGACCTGGTCGGCAGTTATGCCATCGGGCAGCTTGAATGCACCCGATGAAACCGCCGACTGCGCGACACCGATAACCGCGGTCACGGTGTAACTGCCGGAGATGATACCGGCGGCGTAGCCGGGTGCCATTTCCAGCATTTTTGCACCAGCGACGACAATAAGAAAATTACTGAACACCACGATAAGAC
>JBATHL010000424.1:0-3570 GCA_049666745.1 Gammaproteobacteria bacterium | reverse complement strand
GTATAGTTACGCGCCGACGGATTGCGACTGAAATCATAGATTCTTTTCATTTTTACGCTCCACTTACCTACTTACATTATTGCTTAAAACACGAACCGGTCGCTCAAACCGGCTTTTGGCGGCGACTGTGAATACGCTCCTTCTGTAGCTTGAGCGATTCGCGGCTACCGTCGTGCCAACTACCGAAAATTTTGTCGAAAGGCGTCGGCGTATTGCCATAATTCAGGTTGAAATACTGGTGGTGCAGCTGGTGGTACCAGTCGCCTGTCTTCAGGCGTAGCTTACCGAGATCGAGGTAATCGAAGCCGGAATGCGATAGCGACGGATTCAGACCCTGGTAAAAGCCGGTCAGCACAATGATGACCGGGTGAACCGGCACGAACCACCAGAGCACGAATGGTGAAAAGTAAAGCAGGTGTTCGAGCGGATGCATCGAAATGCCGCTCCACGGCCCGACATCGACGTTGCGATGATGCAATTCGTGTACCTGCCTGTAGATCGACTGGAAATGGAGTACTCGATGTATCGCGTAAAAATTCGTTGTTGACCATAGAAACAGCAGGTAAATGCAGGCAACGAAATACCATGGGTTGTCAATGATCGGTAATCGGTCGCTCGCGTAAACCCAGTAGCTGACCGCCTCGAACCCGGTCCAGATCGTTACCCCTGAAACAATGCTCCAGAACATGTTGTCCTTGACCTGGTCGTGCCAGAGGAACAGCTTGTTGTCGCTGGACAGGTCCTTGCGGTTGAGTCGACAGGAAGCACCCTGCGCTCGGCGCCGGTGCAGGTACCAGTGCAACCCCCCGGCGAACAGAAACAGGAAGGCAGCGTTGCGCAGCCATAGCAGCCCGATCCAGCCGGGCTCGAAGGTTGCCATGGTTTCGAGCGCAGGTGTCAGGTACCACCAGGTCGGAAATGCCAGGGCAAGGTAAATAAAGCCCCAGGGATAAAGCAGATCAATCAGCAGGTAACGCAGGGCTTTGAGTGGTCGCGGTGGCCACGCGTACAACGGTGGCACTTCGATAATTTTCGGTTGGTATTTTAATTTTTCATCTGACATATCTAATCCTCTGCAAAAGGAGAGGGTTGCCGAAGATAAAGCCATTGCCGGCGGGCATACGAATAAACAGATTACGTCCGTTTCCACCGGCCTCGACCAGGCAAACCCTGACCGATGGATCTTCAGCCAGCAGCGACGCCAGCGCACATCCAACTGAACCACCGCCGGCAATAACATAATCGTAATCGGTATTCACGTAACGTTACTCGGTTCGCTCTAATATTGATTTTAAAGAATTATGCGATAACGGGACAGAGGGGAAGTATAACTATTAAATAGCTGGCGAGTCTTAACAGGTATACTGTCCCTGACTCCTGTATCAGGTATGCCTGAAATCCTGGCTCTCGCTGAGTCGCGACATTTGTTTGATAGCAGAGATGGGGTCAACCCATACAGACTTGGATAAAGAACTAGTCCATACTACCCTCACCCCGTAAAATAAATCCATCCGAGAGATATTGTTGGAAAAATTGAATAACATTCCCTTGATTGAAAGTGAAAGCCCTGCTGTCGAAGGTAATGATGCCCGGGTTTCACCGTCGCGCATTCGGCTGGAGGCTTCGACGCATTGCCAGCTTAAATGCCCTACCTGCGAAACTGCTACCGGTGAACTATACGAACAGGTGGCGCTGGGATTTCTGCGCTTCGACAATTTCAGGCAGTTGATCGATAACAACCCACAGGTCAGGGAAATAGAGCTGTCCAATTTCGGTGAAATTTTTCTTAATCCGCATCTACCAAAAATTATCGAATATGCATTTCAGAAGAACGTACAGCTTTCAGCGACGAATGGGGCAAACCTGAACACAGTGCGGGATACGACCCTCGAGGCATTGGTAAAATTCAAGTTTTCGCACATTCGCTGTTCGATCGATGGCGCATCCCAGGAAACTTATGAACAGTACCGGATTCGTGGAAATTTCGATCGAGTGATGGAAAATATCGACAAGATCAATGCCTACAAGAAGCAATACAACTCGGAGTTTCCGCTGCTGACCTGGCAGTTCGTGGTTTTTGGCCACAACGAGCATGAAATCGCCAGGGCCAGGCAAATGGCTCTTGATCGCGGGATGACCTTTGAAACAAAATTCAACTGGGACGAAACCTGGTCCCCGGTGCGTGATAAGGAGATGGTGCGCAGGGAAATGGGAGTAAATGCTACGTCGCGTTCTGAATTCAAAGAAAAAAGTGGTTCAGATTATATGGAATATGTCTGCCATCAGCTCTGGGATCATCCACAGTTGAATTTCGATGGCACCGTCTGGGGTTGCTGCCGCAACAATTGGAAGGCTTTTGATGGCAACGTATTCGAAGACGGTCTTGATGGCGCACTCAATTCCGAACAAATGCAATATGCGCGCAGGATGCTAACCGATGCCATTGAGCCACGGGCCGATGTGCCCTGTACCACTTGCAGCGTGTACAAGAACATGCGCAAGGAAGGGCGGACCCTTGACCGCTCAAATGTTGTTGGCTGGCGGAAAGGCTCGGCCGTTCCCCGTAGCACCTGAACCAGAGTAAAAATCAAAGCTCAATATCGATTGATCTGGTTTTCAAACCGGGCGTTCGCTGCTGGCCGAACTGAGCAGCCAAAGCCGACTATTTGACCCAGGACAATTCCCGCTCACACAACCAGGAGTAAAGTGATCTTTACATAAAAAATGGGAATGCAATGATGCCGATTAATATTGAATTTATCGCTAAGAATGGCGACACATTTTTTAAAGAAGATAGTGTCACCTTCGCTACTCCGGAAGAGTTGTTCGAATATATCTCTCCGGGTGGAGGCTGTGAGAGCATGCCTTCCGACCTGGGAGAGATTCGGATGATATTCCTTCCCCCAAAGCACCCGAACATCACGAATCCGATCGCGGATGAGCGCGCCACCCTGCAAATGGGAATCGTATTGATTACAGCTCCCCTGTCCACAATTGTGCAAATCTCGCAGGAAATAATCGACAAGGTGGGACGTGGTGAATTATCCGAGGCCTTCCTGGCGGTAGCTCACGCAAACTACTGACACAAGGGATTTAGGTTAAGGTTATAACCCTCAACAGGCCCTAAAAAAATAATGAGCAGTCATTCCCGCGCAAGCGCACTGCCGTCCACTGCAAAAAAGACCGCAGATTCTCACGTATCCTAAGGCAACCCTGGGAGTAATTCCGCAAAAGACGCTCCCAAACGGCAAAAAACGCCGTTTGGCACATCCCTGTGACCGCTTGAAGCTCGGCATCCTGCCTCGCTACACTTTTGCGGAATTACTCCCAGGGTTGCCACCTACTGTAAGGAGAAACCGGTGAAACTCCTCGCACCGTCATTGCAAGATCCCCGCTTATTTCCGTTTGTTTCTGTCCTGAACTCCAGGTCTTGCGGGTCTGCCTTGAGGAAAGCAGCTACTTGGAATTTATGCGGTAAGGTCGGTCAGCAATCCTTCCAGACATTTGCTGACCCCTCCGATAAAATGCCCTGGATGAGAAACCACTGCGTATGACCAGATGCGACCATTA
>JBATHL010000423.1:0-10852 GCA_049666745.1 Gammaproteobacteria bacterium | reverse complement strand
ATCGTGGCCTGCGTTATCTGCTGCAACAGTCCGAAGACGAAACGCTGGCTTTGAATCTAACCCTGCAACCCGGGGATATCGCGGTTTTCGACAATCACCGCGTGCTGCACGGACGCACTGATCTGACAGTCGAAGGCCAACGCTGGTTACAATGGATTCAGATGGAGCGTGGCGACTTTCATTCGAGCCTGCGCATCATAGCCGACCGACTTGGCCTGCAGCGTGACGCCAACCCGTTACTGAAAGGCGCCTATGGCTCATCCCCTGAGCGGAATGACATGCCGGGCACACTAGAGAAGTGAGAAGCTTATGAAAGTATTGCTCGTAACCGGCAGCAGTCGGGGCATCGGTGCCGAAATCTGTCGCCAGGCGGCGGCTGAGGGCTGGAAGGTCTGTATCAACTATGCGAACTCCGCCGATGAAGCCGACCGCGTGGTTGCGCAGATTCGGCAAGCCGGCGGTATCGCGATCGCGTTATCGGCAAACGTCGCCAACGAAGCCGAAGTCATTACCATGTTCGAACGCATTGACCTTGAACTGGGGCCGCTGACCGGGCTGGTTAACAACGCCGGTATCAACGGTGGCGGTACCCGGGTCGATGAAATGGATGTCGTGGTTTCGCAGCATGTGTTCGAGGTTAACGTGCTGGGTGCCTTCATTTGCGCCAAGCATGCCATCAGGCGCATGGCCAAACGTCATGGTGGTAACGGCGGCACAATAGTAAACGTTTCCTCGGCCGCGTCACGCCATGGCGGTCCATTCACCTACATAGACTATGCCGCGTCCAAGGCGGCAATAGACACCTTTACCATCGGTCTCGCCAGGGAGCAGGCCGACCAGGGGATTCGCGTCAACTGCCTGCGACCCGGAGTCACGATGACCGAAATCAGTGTCGACTACGCCAAACAGCATCCCGATTGGCTCGACTGGGTGTTGCCACAGGTGCCGCTCGGTCGCCCCGCCGAGGTCGCTGAAATCGCCAACGGCGCGATGTTTCTGCTGTCCGACAAATCCTCCTACGCCACCGGCGCCATCCTCGACGTCTGCGGCGGCTGGATCAGCCCTTAACAATCCATAAAATTGTGAATAAGCCTGTAAAAGATGTTACCCACCGGCAACCGAAGGACCTCCTTGCGCCTGACTGGGTGGCCTGCGGCTTCCCGAAAAAGCATTAATTTTAAACGGCACGGCGAGTTCCAAGCGATTCCATGGATGGACCAACCGGCGCAGCCGGTTGGGAGCGCCTTTTGCGGGCAATCTCCCGGGGTGGCTTTTGAAGCTCTAAAGCTTGAAGAGGGATTCGGCGTTTTGGTTGAGGGTGGAGGCGAGGTTTTCGGCTGAACATTGGCGTAATTCGGCCATGGTTTGCAAATGCTCAAGAATGTAGGCCGGCTGGTTGAGTTGCCCGCGATGTGCGGTGCCAGGCTGGTCGGGGGCATCCGACTCGAGTAACAACGCTTCAGCCGGCATTGCGGCCACCACGGAACGTAGTTTTTTTGCGCGCTCGAAACCCACGGTCGCGGCGATCCCGAGCTTGAAGCCGAGATCATGCAATTGCAGCGCCTGCTGCTGACTGCCGGCAAAACTATGCACCACTCCTCCATACCGGGCATGCTTGCGCAGCAGGCTGATGACTTCGTCCATCGCCTTGCGCACGTGCACGATGAGCGGCAGGCGATGGGTATTGGCAAGTTGCAGTTGTTCGAGAAATAGTTGCCGCTGCCATTTTTCATCGACCCTTGAGTGGAAAAAATCGATTCCGCATTCACCGACGGCGATCGGATGTTCCCGTTCCAGCCATTCATCGAGCTCCCGCAAATGAGCGACCTGGTGCTGTTCGACAAACATCGGGTGTAAACCGTAGGCAGGATACAGTCCGTCATGATCCGCACAAACCTGCTTTACCTTCTCCCAGCGATTGGCGGTAGTCGCCGGAATAACCAGGCGCGTCACCCCCGCCAGGGCAGCCTGGGCCAACACTTGTTCACGACAGTCATCGAAACGGTCGTCGTCCAGATGACAATGGCTGTCAATCAATTCCATCTGGCGGCTCTAGCTTAATGGGTACGAAACCGAGTTCGATATAGTCATCGAGCAGGGCGCTGCCACTTTCGGCAAGGTCGACAAAATCGACAAAATCTTTCTCTCCGAGCCGCTTCCATCTGGCATAGTCGCCACTAATATAGATATTGACACCCTCTGCGCTAAGTGCGGCAAGTTGTCGCAGTGCAGGCGTTTCCTGCAACGCGGCGCCGCGCGCCAGGTCAAACAGTTCGGCACCCTGGGATATCAACACGATATCAAGACCGGGGTATTTCTCACGCAGTTGATCCACGTAGCGACGCAACAACGGGGCCGCCCAATCCCAGCTGTTGTCCTCCCAGGCCATTATCTCGAACACCACTCCGTCCGGCGCCTGCCGTGCCTGCAGCAACTGCTGCAGCGCGGCGTTTTGAAAATCCTCCGCCTGCAGTTGCGCGCTCGACAACAAGAGGCCTGCAAAAAGAGGAGCCAGTTTCATGCTTCGTTGCGACGCTGAACCAGATCCCTGATGATCGGGGTAAGAATAATCTCAACCGCCATACCCATTTTTCCGCCGGGCACGACGATGGTATTACGCCTGGACATAAAGGCACCGCTAATCATCGACAGCAAATTGGTAAAGTCGGTATTGCGGATATCGGGTTTCCTGAAACGAATCACGACAAAACTTTCGTCGAGGGTCGGGATATCACGAGCGATAAACGGATTCGATGTATCTACCGTCGCGACTCGCTGAAAGTTAATATCGGTTTCGGAAAACTGCGGCGTAATGTGTTTCACGTAATCGGGCATGCGGCGCAATATGCTATCCACCACTTCTTCCTGACTATAGCCACGCTCCTCACTATCACGATGAATTTTCTGGATCCACTCCAGGTTGACGACAGGAACAACACCCAGCTTCAGATCGACATGGCGCGTCATGTCTACCGATTCGGTTTTTACGAGGCCATGCAAGCCCTCGTAAAATAACAAATCGGTATCGGGCTCTATATCTTCCCAGGGAGAAAACTGCCCGGCGCTGAGCTCGACACCAAGGCGTTCGCTATGCGACTGCGCCTCTTCGCTGTTGTGCAGGTAGAATCTTTTCTGACCTCGACCGGTTTCGCCGTAATCGCGAAACAGCTGCTCCAGTTTTTCAAACTGGTTGGCCGGTTCGCCGAAATGACTGAAGTTAACTCCGGCCTGGCTGGCCTGCGCCATTTTTTGTCGCATTGCGGCACGATCATAACGATGGAAACTGTCGCCTTCGATTACCACGGGGTTTATCTTGTGGCGATGAAAAATTGACTCCAGCGCTTTCTTTACCGTCGACGTGCCGGCGCCGGAAGAACCTGTTACTACAACCACTGGGTGTTTTTTCGACATCGGCAGAATCCATCTTCGGGTACGCTTGCAGAAGCGGAATTCTATCTTCTTTTATACAGGTTCGCGATGCCCGCATAAGACATATCTATCAGGCTTCCACTTTTAGCGAATGGTAATATTGTGTACACTGTTGGGGGTATTCCTGTCTCGTCTCGTCAGCGTTAAAATTCTTTGGCACTACTTGATCCAAGCAGATTTGCAGCACAGATTTAGGACCCGGCCGAAAGGATCAATCCTGGCTGGTAGTGATTTATTGAGGAATCGACCAACACTTGAGCAAATTATCAAGATTACTCAGAGGCCGGCTTAAAAAAGTCAAACTCAGAAAGCTGCGCAGCATAAAATGGTTGGCCGGCGTAATCTTTGTGACGTTCTGCTGGTATATCGTCGATCATGCGCCCAGCACTGAAATCGCCTGGGTTACCGGGTTACTGATCTTCACCATTTACCTTTTCGTTTTCGAAATCGTCAACGTGGATGAAGCTGCGATTACAATTATGGTGCTACTCGGCGTGTCTTCACTATTGGCCCCGTCGATGGGCCTGGAACAGGGACTGGTGGATACTCAACACCTGTTCGACGGCTTTGCCAGCAACGCGGTAATATCGATTATCGCAGTTATGATTATCGGCGCCGGACTCGATAAAACCGGGATGATGAGCAAGGTCGCCGCATTTATTTTAAAGGTGGGTGGTAACTCCGAAGGTCGTATCATTCCAATCATATCGGGTACGGTTGGTATTATTTCTTCTTTCATGCAAAACGTCGGTGCCGCTGCACTGTTCCTGCCGGTCGTCAGTCGAATTTCCGCGCGTTCGGGTCTGCCCATGTCACGCCTGTTGATGCCGATGGGTTTTACCGCAATTCTTGGCGGCACCGTGACTATGGTGGGATCGTCACCATTAATCCTGCTCAACGATTTAATGCTGGCTTCGAATATTGCCCTGCCAGTGGACCAGCGCATGCAGCCCTGGGGCCTGTTCTCGGTTACTCCGATAGGCCTGGCACTGGTGACAACCGGCGTTCTTTACTTCGTCCTCGCCGGTAAGTATGTTCTGCCAACCATCTCCCACGAATCTTCGACGGCGATTGCCGGTAGCGGCAAATACCTGGAAGAAGTATACGGCGTCGACTACCTGTTGTTCGAAGTAACGGTGCCCGAAGACAGCCCACTGGTCGGACAGTTGTTGAATGACATCGAGTCGATCAACAAGATTCGCATTATCGCGATCAAGGGAGTCGGCAGCAGTATGCGAGCGAGTCGCGGCGATCTATCCCGCGATCTCGAAATTCCCCCTAATTCCGCGCTCGGCGTGCTGTGTTCACCCGCGCATCTGAAGGATTTCGTCGATGCCTATGGCCTGAGCATTCAGAAAGGTTTGCGCGTATTTTCAGAGGCACTGTCATCGGCACAAGCCGGTATCGCTGAAATAGTAATTCCGCCGGGCTCGGCCGTGATCGGCAAATCAGCGCTCGATCTGTGGATGCGCAAAACATACGGGCTGGCGATGGTAGCCCTGCATCGTGATGGCGAAACCCTGGTGGAGGGGGAAAATATTCGCGACATGCCGCTGGAAGCCGGCGACACGATCCTGGCGCATACCACCTGGAGATCACTGGCGCACCTTGAACGGGATCGCAATTTCGTTATCGTGACTTCGGAGTACCCGCGCGAAGAAACCCGCCCCAATAAAGTCGGCTGGGCGACGTTTTTCTTTTCGCTGGCCTTGTTCATGGTGCTATTTACCGATTTGCGGCTGTCGGTAGCGCTCATGACCGGCGCCATCGGCATGGTCATATCCGGAGTGCTCAAGATGGAAGAAGCCTATGAATCGGTATCCTGGAGTACCGTGTTCCTGCTCGCCAGCCTGATCCCGCTTGGCCTGGCGGTGGAAACCAGCGGCACGGCGAAGTGGATCGCCGAACAGACCCTGCTGGTAGTAGGTGACATGCCGATCTGGGTAATCCAGTCAGCGGTGGCCTTGCTCGCGACTTTTTTTACGCTGGTAATGTCAAATGTCGGGGCCACGGTGTTACTGGTGCCATTGGCGATCAACATCGCGATCGGCGCCGGCGCCAGCCCTGCCGTATTCGCATTGACCGTGGCATTGGCGACTTCAAATTCCTTTCTCATACCCACTCACCAGGTAAACGCCCTGATCAAGGGCCCGGGTGGCTACCGGGTGCCGGACTTCATGCGTGCCGGCATATTTATGAGTTTGTTATTCATCGTCGTCATGCTGATAATGATGAATCTTATATTTTAGTAAACACCATATCCCAGACCCCGTGCCCCAGCTTGCGGCCACGTTGCTCGAAGCGAGTCAGCGGCCGGTATGCAGGACGCTCGACATAACCGCTGGTATCACCCTGGTTGGAGAAACGCTCATCATCGAGGAACTGTGCCGCAATGGATTCGGCGTAATCCTGCCAATCGGTGGCGATATGAATCGACCCGCCCGGCTTGAGTCGCTTAAAAACCAGGTCACGGAAACCTTGATTAACGATGCGACGTTTATGATGACGTTTCTTGTGCCAGGGATCGGGAAAGAACAGCAATAAAAGGTCGAGTGATGCCGTTGCGATCATATGCTCCAGTACCTCAACCGCGTCATGCATGATCAGCCGGACGTTGGTCAATTCCAGTTTTGCTATGTTATTCAGACAACGACCGATACCGGGCTCATGTACCTCGACGCCAAAATACAGGCTGGCCGGATCCGCGGCAGCCATATGTATTAATGCATCACCGTTACCGATCCCGATTTCAAGCTTCAAGGCATTGAAACCAGTCGGGATATTTACTGTTTTTTGACTAAACTCAATACCGTAGGCAGGCCAGTAAGTCTCGAGCGCATTTTTCTGCGCTTGAGTCATACGCCCGCTGCGACGCACAAAACTTTTTATCGAGCGGGTAACTTTCTCGTTGGCAGGCATATTGTGACGCGTCTCTCATCATATAGATTGTTGATTTCAGCGGTTTTCAGCGCTGAGTACCGTTTATCGGTGCTTTCTTATATCCCATCTTCTTTAAGCGGACTTTTTTCCCGATTCTATTAGGATTACAGGCATGAAAAAGAATTCAGGTTTTACATTGCTGGAGTTATTAATAACGGTAGCGCTCATTTCCATCGTCATGGCAATCGCGGTACCGTCAATGACTACCTTCACGCAGAATGACCGACTGACGACGAACATCAATACGTTAATCGGTCACCTCGCATACGCTCGCAGTGAAGCGGTCAAACGCAGTCAGCAAGTATCCATCTGTTCCAGTAACGACGCCGCAACCTGCACCGGTGGTAACTGGCAGGACGGCTGGATAGTTTACATCGACGCCGATGGAGATAACAGCTTTACCGCGGGCGAAGAAGTCCTGCGCGCGAAGCAGGCACTGGAAGGCGCTAACACGCTGACTACCGCAATCGGCACGCAGGTAACCTACGACTATCGTGGTTTTGTCAGTGCCGCTTCAGTCGGCAGCTTTCTGCTTTGCGACGGCCGCACCGGCCCGCACGGCAAAACTATCAGAATTTCCACTACCGGCCGAGTCAGACACGAGGATGGTTCAACATGCTAGCCAAGAAACACCTCCAGCAAGGAGTCACCCTGGTCGAGTCAATGATCGCCCTGCTCGTAATCTCGATCGGATTACTCGGCATCGCATCGTTGCAAATTACCGCGATGAGTCAGAATGCCAGCTCGCTGAATCATAGCCAGGCAGTCTGGTACGCCTATAACATGTCCGACCGGATTCGTGCCAATATGAACCAGTTCAGCAACTACGACGGTATCGATACCTCTACCGGTTATTCACAGGATTGCCTGGGCTCAGCCTGTTCCAACGCGCAGATGCTGCAGGCAGATGCCGCGGACTGGGCTACCATGATTACAAATCTTCCCGGCGGACGCGGAATGATCGTAAACACCGCCGACGGGTTACTGGTGACAGTAATGTGGGACGACGAGGGTACCGGCGCGACCGGTACCAACTGCAGCGCTGATCCAAATGTCGATTTAACCTGTTACACACTGGCGGTGGCACAATGAAAAGCTTAAGCCAACAAATGGGTATCTCGCTGGTCGAGGTCCTGGTAGCACTGGTCATCAGCGTGTTCCTGCTGGGTGGTATCGTACAGGTTTACACCGGCAATCAGACCACTTTCAAATTTACTAACGCGTTGGCCGAAATCCAGGAAAACGGACGTTTCGCACTCGATACAATGGGTCAGGACCTGCGTCTTGCGAACGAATGGGGTTGTGTACCGTTTAACCCAGCCGATACCGACAATATCAACGATACACTGAGTGGCGCGACGGTCCCGGGTTACACCAGTAGCCTGCACGACTTTCTCGACGAAGAAGCGATCGAAGGTACCAACAACGCCGGTCTCAACGGCTCCGACACCATCACCGTGCGTGGCGGCAAACCGGGCCAGGCCAATGTCGAAAGCCCGTTTTACGCGACTGCCACGGCCCGCCTCACGACCAGCAATGGCGGTAGAATCGGCGCCGGTGACATTGTCCTGGTTACCCGTTGCGGCGCGAACGACCTGTTGATCCCTGCCGAGGCCGACATTTTGAGAGTCACCTCTTCGACCTCTATCAACGGCGATACCCAGACCGACCTTACCTTTGCCGGCAACAAGAGCCAGCTATTTCAAAACGATGCCTCGGTGATCGAGTTACAGACGGTTACCTACTCCATTGCCAATGGCGCCAGTGGTGCACCGGCACTGTTTCGCACCGAATTCGGGGTCGCCCAGGAACTGGTCGAAGGCGTCCAGGACATGCAGCTCCTGTATGGTATCGATAACGATAGCGACGGGTACCCGAATCAATACGTCAGCTCAAATAACGTCGCCGATTTTGAAGAAGTTGTTGCTGTCAGAATCATGCTGCTGGTGCGCTCGTTCAACGATTTTATCACCGAAACTCCACAGACTTACTCATTTAACGGCGTGCAAACCACCGCCGGCGACCGCCGGCTACGCCAGGTTTTCACCGCGACCGTTGCATTACGTAACCGGATAGGTCAATAGATGAATATTTCACGCATACGCTCACAGCAAGGCGTCGCCCTGGTGGTCAGCCTGATCATACTGGTCAGTCTTACCATGCTAGGTCTGACATCGATTCAACGCACTACCAGTGACCTCGCTATGGCAGGTAATCAACGTGAAACCGGCTTGATGTTTCAGGCGGCAGAAGTCGGACTGATTAACGCCGAGAATTTTATCGGGGCTTCGAATACCAACGCGGATTTCGGAAATAGCGCTGCTAACAAGGCACTCGGCCTGTATACCGTGATGGCCACGGACATCACTTACTTCAGCCCGGATTATTTCGACCAGACAACCTGGGAAAATGAATCCACTACGGCTGGAACCTCGCTCGATGCGTACGAACAGCCGCGCTACATGATCGAATACCTGGGAGACCGGTCACAAAACCCGCTCGCCGCCATCAATATCGGCGGTTATGGCACACAACAAACCGGTGACACTGTATCAATTTATCGCTCTACCTCGCGTGGGGCCGGCTTGACCGGTAATTCTTTCCGATACATACAAGCCTATCTTGGCAAAGACAAGCCGTAACATTACTTTTTAGGATGGTTACCATGTTTACAAATAAACTTATCAAGGGATTTGCAATTTTCGTGTCGAGCACGATCTTCAGCATGTCAACGATCCAGTCGGCCTACGCCGCGCCGGGCAACCTGGCGACTGCACCGCTGTTCTTATCCACCATCGTCGAGCCCAACGTGTTCATGACGCTGGATGACTCGGGCAGCATGGACTGGGGTCCAATGGTAGAGAACGGGACAGCCGGTATAGCCACCTCGGGCGGCCTGCCGATCATCGATGGCGATGATCGCGCCTACTACACGCCGACATTTTCACGCCTTTACACCAGCCGTGGTTACCTGCCACCCTGGGGTGTTAGCAGTGCCGTCGTAAATGGCACGCCTAGCGCTGCCGGCTGGACCGCCCTACTTACTGAGTTTACTCTGCTGGTAGCGGAGTGGGACCGGAGCTGGGTGGTGCGTAACCACCTCGGTAACCGCAGCTATTACAACCCGGCGGTGACCTACACGCCGTGGGCAGGCAGCAAATCGGACGGCTCGCCGATGTATACAGACGCCGATCCGACCGCAGCATTGAAAGACCCGGACGACCCTGGCGGTGAAAAGGTTGACTTGACCGCCATGCATAGTTATACCAGTAACAACATTTCTATTCCCGGCCCGGATGTGACGGTCACCACAAACGACTATTACATTCCGACCTACTTCATCTGGAACGACGACGAGGCAGACGGCCAACTCGATCAAACCGACGCCAAGACCCGCGTCGAAATAGTAGCCGGTACCGCGGAAATGCAGAATTTCGCCAACTGGTTCCAGTATAACCGTTCGCGCATCAACGCCACCAAGTCCATCATCGGCAGCACGGTGAACAATACCGACGCCTCGCGCGTGGGCATGCGTCTGTTCAACTATGGTCACCGCAAAGACGTTGAATCCATGGGCGACCCGGTCAAGAAACGCGAAATGCTCGAATCGCTTTACAGTATTAATATCCCCCAGGCGGGCACCCCGGCCAGACGTGCGCTCAGGGATGTCGGTAACTATTTCGACAATACCGGCGCCAGCGCGCCAATCCTTTCTGCGACTCAGGGCGGTGAGTGTCAGCAAAACTTCAACATCCTGATGTCGGACGGTTTCTGGAACGGTAGTAGTCCGTCGGTCGGCAACACCGACATCGATGGTTCCGGTCCATTCGACGGCAACCAGGGGCAATCGAACGATGGCGGCAACTACGCCGATACTGTTAGCAGCACCCTCGCCGACGTCGCGATGCGGGATTACGAGCGCGACCTGCGTGGTGACCTTGGAGACAAGGTTCCGACGCAGACCGGCGTCGATGAAGCCGATCATCAGCACCTGGTTACCTATACCATCGCCTTCGGCTTGAACGGCAGCCTCGATCCGACGGTTGACGATCCGCTCTCGGTCGGGTTCACCTGGCCGACGCCGGTGGCGAATAGCGAAACCACGGTCGATGACATGTGGCACGCTGCCTATAACGGACGCGGCGAATATCTGAGCGCGGGTAACCCCCAGCAGCTACTGGATTCACTCAATGCCGCTATCGCCGATATCGCCGAGCGTACCGCAACCGCCGCAGCGGTCTCGATCAACTCGGCCAAGTTGACCACCCAGTCGGTGGTCTACCTGGCGCAATTCAATACCAACCGCTGGCAGGGTAACCTGTTTGCCTTCAAGATCATTGATCTGGACACCGGCGAGTTGTCGGCAACGCCGGAATGGGACGCGGCGGGCGTACTCAATTCGCGCAACATAGTTTCCAGCCCGCGTACTATCCTGACTCATGACGGCAGCGATGGCGTTCCGTTTCAGTGGGATGATTTGAGC
>JBATHL010000422.1:0-12505 GCA_049666745.1 Gammaproteobacteria bacterium | reverse complement strand
TACACCGGCTTGTTGCGAATCGACTCGACCTCGATCGCCGAAATGATGCCGTAGGACAGGTTGTACAGTTTGCCGTTGCGATTGACATGCGCCTGGCAGAAACCGCGTTGGCCGTGGCGCAGTCGGCAACGCCACAGGCACAGGTTACAGATCACGTCACCGTTTTCGAGCGGCTGCTGTAACAGGGTTTCTACCAGCTGGTAATTTTCGGGCATCGGTGCATCGACTCAAGGGCGCGAGGCAACCCAGTGTAGCCGCTAAGAAGCACAATTAAAACGTCCGATAAGGAGGGTTATTTTTTGCGCAGGTAACCCTCGGCAAATTTATCTGCGGGCAGCGGATCAGATACGTACATGCCCTGTATCGTGTTACAGCCCACCTCGCGACACAGCGATTCCTGCCACTCGGTTTCAACGCCTTCGGCGACGACATCGAGTCCGAAGCCCTGACCGACCAGGGCAATTGCCTGCATGATAACCATGTCATCCTTGCTACTTGGTGCATTGTGCACGAAGCTATGGTCGATCTTGATGCCGGACAAAGGCAGTTGCTTGAGATAATTCAGCGACGAAAACCCGGTGCCGAAATCGTCGATGGAAATATGCACGCCTGCGTTATGCAATACGGTCAATGCTTTGATCTCCTGCTCGGTCGACTCGAGTAGTATGTTCTCGGTAATTTCGATGCCGATCTGACCCGGTTTCAGGTTGTAGCGTTGCAGGATGGGCAGATATTTAAACAGTATGCCGCGGTCGGCAAAATCCTTACCCGAAAGATTGATATCGACGCGAATGGTCTGGTATCCCTGGTTTTGCCAGTCACAAAGAAAGCGGCAGGTTTCGTTAAGCACCCAGTTGCTGATTTCGGTGATCTGCCCGGTTCTCTCGGCAATCCTGATGAAGTCGGCCGGATTGATATGTTCGCCGCCCTCCTGCGGCCAGCGGATCAAGGCCTCGCAAGACTCGACCGCACCAGTATCAAGATTAACCTGGGGTTGAAAGTGAAGCTGCAGGCGATTCTGCTCGAGCGCTTCACGCAGGTTGGTCTCGACCCATTGCGAATACTGCAATTCAAGGTTCATTTCGGAATTGAAGAACTGGTAACAATTGCGTCCTTCCGCCTTGGCGCGGTACATCGCCAGGTCCGCATTCTTCAGTAACTCCGAAGGATTATTGCCATCTTCAGGGAAAATACTGATACCGACGCTGGTGGTGATTTGCACCGCGGCACCGGGTAGATCGAATACCGGAATGAAGCCGGCAATGATTTTTTCGACGACATGGATTACATCCGAGCGCTCGCTGAGATTGGACATGATCATGACGAACTCATCACCGCCAAAGCGCGCCAGCAGGTCATAGTTACGGGTCACTTCCGACATGCGTAAGGCAACCTGCTTGAGCAATAAATCACCGATTTCGTGTCCGTGAACATCGTTGATGCCCTTGAAATTATCAAGATCGAAAAACAGGGTCGCCAGCATTTTGTTACTGCGTGAGGATTCCTCGAGCTTACGCGTGAAATCGGCCTGCAGCAGGTAGCGATTGGGCAGGTTGGTCAGCTGGTCATAAGCCGCGATTTGCTCCAGGCGTTCCTCCGCAGACTTGCGCTCGCCTACTTCGTGAACCAGGCTGCGTTCGCGTTCGCGGATACGGAGCAACAAACGGTTTGAAGTGATCCAGGCGACCACCAGCACGATGATGATGCCGAGCAGCATGAGCGCGAGACCGTCGACGATATCATTGATCAGGCGTTGGTAAAAAACAGGGTTGGCGTAAATCTTGAGGATGGCGATGAGTTCGCCGCTGGCGCGGCTATAAATCGGATTTTCGGTAACGATGCAAGCGCCGCAATTAGTCGCACCCACGCTTATATTAACCACGTCGTAGTCGGCCGGAAAAGCATCGTAGTCGACTTCCAGGCTGACGCCATAATAGAGTTTTTCACCGGTGCTGGGGTCGTTGATCAATAGCATTTCGTTGATCGAATTGTGGATCGCCGAAACATCGGTCTGGCCATTGACTTTCTGAAATTGCGATTCGATTGAACGCGCATAGGACGCCGCAAGCACACGGGTGTTTGACTGTGCCTCGTTGACCAGCCGCGGTTTGACATCATAGTGCCAGTTCCACAGGGTCAGCACGATAATCACCAAACCGATGCCGAGAAATAGTAACGAGGACTTAAGGTCCACCGTCGAAATGAAGTTCTTCAGAAGTTCTGGTTTACTCATGTTTCACCGCAATGCGCAGAAAGAACGCTTTTAATTGAATTTTTGATTGTTTCAGGGAGGCCATGTTGACCTGGGGCAGCACCTTGTCGGTGACCTGAAAGCCCGCGGCGACGCCCCGCTCGACGTCGCCCGCAAAAGGAGAAAATAATAGTAGCCGTTGTTGCTGCGCGAACCGGACCAGGTCCGGCAGCTGCCGATCCAGCGGTTCGGCAATGAAAACCACGCTCAACGGCGGCGGCTCGGCGGCGAGTAATTCATCGAGTGAAATCGACCTCACTTCGAGCGCGCGCCCGCGAATTTTGCCAACCTGGTTGATGCGCGGTTTGATTTGCTCCGCCTGGTAGCGGTCTTCCGCATACACCAGGTAAATGGGCAGGTTCCGGCTATTGTCGGTCGCCGCCAGGCTCTGGTTGGCGGCGACGATTGCGGGCAGCAGGTTGATGCCGATTTGCAGTCTTGGCGATAACGCGTCCTGCGCCAGCGAGATGGTCCCCAGGACTGAGACCAGGCCACAGAGGAAGGTGAGACCGATTCTGGCGCAAAATCTCAACACGCAATTATGCCGCTAATGGTGTTCATGGCCGGTAACTGAGCTGCGTCCACAGCATTGCACCGTCGCTGTAGGGGTAGTCATCGGCATAAGTATCGGCGGGCGCGGGATATTTGAGGGTTTCGTCGAGCAGGTTGCGGATACCAAAGCGGAAATCGAGACCAGTGACATCGAGGAAATTCCTGCTGCGCAGACTGATATCAACCTGGGTGGTTTGTTCGAAGTCGCTGCGCGAATCGATTTCCTGGCGGTCGCGCTCACCGAAGGCGTTGATCTGCAGATGGACCAGGGTTAACGGCATAATTCGGTACTCGGTGCCGAGCTTGAACATCCACGGTACCGCGGCGGGCAACTCGTCATCGTCATAATCCTGCAACGAAAGACTGCCGATGAATTTCCACTCGTTAGCGATCGATTTTTCCGCTTCGAGTTCGTAACCGCGTAAATCGGTCGAGTCGGTGTTTTTGTAGCCGGTCGGGGCGGATTCCTGGAACGCGATCAAATCATCGAGCCTGGAGAAGTAAATCGTGTTACGTATGATGAGGTCGTTGCTATGGAAGATATGACCGAACTCGAGGGTGTCGTTGGTTTCGGGATCGATAGACGATTCGATCGAACCACCGGTCTCGAGCAGCGTGGGCGGTGTGAAAGCGCGCGCCAGCTGGGTTTTAAATATATGCCGATTCTACTTGCGCCACACCAGGGCAATGCGTGGCGAGAGATTCGAACCGATATCTTCGTAGTCGTCGTAGCGCAGTCCCGTGGTCAGGGTCAGGCTCGGGTCGATCCGGTACTCATCCTGCAGCACCAGGCTGATCGAGCTGCGATCCTGTGAGTCATCGACCGGGCCCGGGAAATCGTTCCTGTTCGACGAGGGTGTCCCGGTGACCGGATCGAGGTTGATGGATCGATTGGATTCCGTGATCTCGATATCGACGGCCGACACTTCGGCGAACAATGTGTGTGCGTCGCCCTCATATTGCAGGTTAACCTTCCCCTCGAAGCGCTGTTCCTCGAGGTTGGAATCGGCAGTGATATCGTCCTCGTTGCCGAGGCCACCGAAATTCTCGGCGGTACCGAGAAACAGCTGGTTTTTTTCGGTTTTGTTTTCCACCGCACTCAAAAACCATTTACCGCTCAGTTTTTCGGCAAGCGTGAACGGTTGACTCAGTGAGGCCGATATCAATCGGTCGGATATCACGGTTTGCCTGTCATCGGGTGGCAACAAATCGTTGGCGCCGAAATGATCGCCGCGGTTCGCCTCCTGAAACTGGATGAGCGCGTTCAGCTCGCCGAAGTCGAAGCTGGCAATCGCCGAAACGAAATCACGCTTGTTGTTGATCGGCCCGGAGGCGTAAGTCGGTATTCCGGCGGCTGAGCTGTCATCACCGGAATCAATATTTTGACCGTCGCTCTGGTTAGCGGCGAAGTTGATACTGGCCTTGAAGTCGCTGTCGGGCTTTGCGTAACTGTAAAGTGCGGAAAAGTTGATGCCCTCGTAGGACTCGGCACCGACAGAATATTGCTGGCCCTGTTTTTTGGTGGTGACGTTCAGTACGCCGGCATAGGCGAATTCGCCATGGGTTGCCGAGCCGGGGCCGCGGATAAACTCGATCCGTTCGACCTGTTCTATCGGCGTGTCGTAGATGGTGCCGGTGGTGGCGCTCGCCGAAGTGTTCACGGCGACGCCGTTGAGCAGCAGCTTGACCTTGCTGGGCTCGAACAATTGGCCAATGCCACGCACACTGATGCTGCGCTCACCGGTCGCGTCCCTGCTGGCCTGTACCCCGGGCAGGGATTCGAGTGCATCCCACACCGTTCTGAAGCCGCGGCGTTGCATTTGTTCGGCGTCGAGCACGCTGAGCATGCCGGGTACGAAATCGGCGTTCAGGCGGGTGTTGGTGGCCAGCGAGGTTTGTTGATTGAGCAGATCGAGAAACTGGTTCAGATCATCCTCATCTGAGGAATCCTGCGCCATAACGCAACTACTGGCAACCAGTGCCAGTAGTGCGATTAAATGGATTATTGCTGCTCCCGGATTCATATAGTCTTGCACCTGCTCCCCTGCACCTACTCCACCGGCTTTTTAATTGAGTATAGGCTGGAAAAAACGATTCCGGGCTAGAAAAACCTGGTGTTGTTCAGCTTGACGGTGATGTTCTGTGTGTTGAAGAACTTCAGGTTGTCGTTCTTGTCGAGATCATCCAGGTTAGCGTTGCAGGTAAACGCGATGGTGTAGTCGCCCGCCGGCAGGAATGCGGCCTCGTACAGGTAACTTGAACTGGCGGCATCGTATCCGATCCGGGTAGTGGTCAACGGATCGACATTCTTCTTCGATTTCTGGTTGATATCGTCCGGGGTAACATTGTGCCCGCTGTAGACATAGACCGAGTTAAAGGTATCTACCAACGGGTCCGAGCAGCTCGCCGCGGTTAGCAATGCCGGGTCGACGATGCCACGGGCATGGCCGAAGTTATTGCCTTTCACCATGCGCAGCACCGGATGCATCATATAGTCGGGGCCATTTTTCTTGATCGACTGACGCAGGTCGACGTCAACCACGAGCGACGTCGGCAGGTTATCGGAGACGGTGAAGTCACCCTTTATCTTCAGTCCGGACGAACCACCGCTGGGGATTTTCAATTCGACTATCCCGCCACCGCTAAGCTCGATGGTATTAGCCATCGTCGCGGTGTCGACGATCATGCGCAATTCATCGTAGTCGACGCCAGGAACCTTCGCCTCGCGCAACAGTTCGGCGGTTTTGGTGCCTTGCAACGCCAGCAGATCGATTGACTGAGGTTTGCTGCTTAAATCGATACTGACCCATTCGTTACTTCCCTTTTTCTTGAGCCTTACTTCAACGAATTTTACCGATACCCGCACGGCGTCATCAAACGGCGCATCGGTCAGGCGCAGGGTCAGGCCTGGACCATCGCCGGATAAACCGCCACTGCCACTCCCGATGCCGCTACCACTCGAACCGGTGTCGGTGCCGCAAGCCGCCAGGTAGCCGCAGAGCAAAAGTGTGGTTATCAGGTGAAAAAGTCGATTCATCCATGGTGTCCGATTAAACCCGGAATAAACGGGTTTTGTTTATCGTGATTGAAGATCCATAACAGGAGAATCCTCAGGCGAATCAGAAATATAGGTGGATAATGCAAAAATAACGGAGAACTGGGTCAAGAAACGCTTTTTTGCGCGGATGAACGGTAGTATTCAGCCGACGAAAACGACTTCGAAAAGGTACCAGCAACGCCGGCATGCGAAAACCAGCTAATCCACCCTGCCGGGCTCGATTGCATAATACGCATTTCCACACCCGGGGTTCAGCTCGGGCAGGGGCTGAAAAATCGGTAACTAACTGATTTACAGATAAAATAACAAGTTATCCACAGGCCTCTGCGCTACTTGATTTTTCTTTACGAGCGATCCAGAGCTTCTTCGAAGCCGACGTTTGTCAATGGGAGCGCGAGCGTGGACTCAGTGTTGGTTCTTTAACTGCGCAAATAGCGGATTAATCAGCCTGGAAAAGCTTGTGCTCAGCGGCGAATGCAGCCGCTTCGGTCCGGTTTGCGGTATGGGTCTTGTTGAGGATGGCACGCACGTGGGTGGCTACCGTGGCCAGGCTGCGGTTCAACTCCGACGCAATCAGCTTGTTGCTCTTACCCTGAGCGATCATTTGCAATACTTCCAGCTCCCGGGGCGTAAGACCGCCGTCCAGTTCGCCATTTTCCGGCCCGTTATCGGCATCGAGTTTTTCCAGTTTTGCCAGCAGGTTGACCATGCCCATGGCTTTAGCCGTTGTTCGAGCCTGATCGACTAACTCGTCGAAGTTTGACCGGCCACCGCTGAAATTATGCCGTTTCAGGACTTGTGCATGGCGAAACTTGATGTGGGCCTGCCACATGTTCGGCGCGGACTGCTCGCATAATGCGGTCGCCTTGGCAAACAACTGTTCAGCCTCGCTGAGATGATTCATTTGACTCGCCAGCATTCCCAGGTAGAGATCAGCCGGCCCGTGGCACACCGCGGTCGGGTGCGACACCATTTGTCCGGAGTAGGGCACCAGCCGCTGGTACAGCGCGCTTGCCTTGTCAGCGTAATTCAGTTCTATACAAGCCTCGGTGAGATAAACCAGACAGGTCAGGTACAGTTCATCTTCGGCCACAAACCGTAAATCATCTGCAACCATTTCGCTAAATATTTCGCCCGCCTCGTCGACCAGACCGAGATCCACATAGGTCGCCAGCAAACCCGGTTTCCAGATTGGGCTACCACTTTCCAGCATCTGTTTTAGCGCAGGCCTGATCATCGGCAAGCGTCCCAGTTCCCGATTCAACAGAAACATCTGCGCTCCGAATACGCCTTCGGCGCCACCGTCGAGCTTGCCAAGGCCCAGTTCGCCTGCCTCCTCTATCAGTGGTTCTGCATGCGCCCAGCGGCCTTCAAACAACGCGAGGCAAGCTTCGGCGCCGATCATGAAATAACGGGACTTGAATCGGTGTGAACGGGATAAGGCAATCTCGAGCAGAGCAATCAGCTCCCTGACCCGAGCCATATCGCCCAGTTCCTGGTATGAGAGGATCAACCATTCCAGCGAATCCTGACGCGTAGTCTCACCGTCTCCGGTTAAGGCGAGCGCGTGTTCGCCGAGACGGATTCGTTCGGACAGCTTCTCGGGCCGGCCACGTAACCCAAAAAGTCCCATGCATAACGCGTTGCTATGAGCCTGCGCGTCACCACTTTCTATCGCAAGCTCAACCGCCTGCCTGGCGACTTGCTCTGCCTCACGTCTGCGGTTGCTAAGACTCAGCGCCATAGAGTGATGGGCTAATACGTTGGCGCGCGTGACCAGGTCATCCTCGGCAAGGTACGACAGCGCCTCCTCGATGATCATCAAGGATTCTCGCATATGACTGTAGGCACGTCCGATATAAACAATGCGACAGGCCGCATCGGCGAATATTTTATATTGTTTATGCTCGCGGGCTAACTCAATACATCGATAATATGCAAATAAACTATCTTTGGTCGTCAAGCCTGTGCCATGTTTGCACATCGCAATGTTGAAATAGATTTCCGGCTTTCGCTCGAGGTAGCGCTCTTCATCGACACTTATCACATCAAGTGCCAGTTCGTAGTAACCGATTGCTTCATCAAATGCCGCCATTTTCTCGGCATGCCCGGCTGCCTGCAAGGCATAATCGACGGCATTGCCACCCTGACCGCCCTGCAGTGCCTGGTAATAGTGTCGCGCAATCTCTCCTGCCGAATATTCGGTGCCCTCGCCACGAAGCTCTACCAGTGCATCGGCGACTCTTTTGTGCAGCAGGATTTTTTTCGCGAGGCTTAGCTCATCGTAGAGAATGTCCCTGATCAGAACGTGGCAAAATTGAAATTCCGCTATCGCGCCGTGCTTCTCTTCGATGATGCCCCGGCTAACCGCTTCTTCCAGTACCTCGAGCAACCCGGGCTGTTCCGAAGCAGGCAATAATTTATTGAGCACCTGTAGAGTAAATTTGCGTCCGATGACTGCCGCCAGCGGCAGCAGTTCGTTGCACAGCTCGGAGAGCTGGTTGAGGCGTCGACCGATGGCTTCCTGAATACCTTCAGGAATCTCCACGACCCATTGATTACTGGTGAGGTTACTTTTTTCCTGTTGCAGCATTCTGGCCACTTCGGAAACAAACAATGGGTTACCCTCGGTCTTTTCATACAGTGATTTGAGTACCTCGGGGGGTAGCGTTTCACTCACTGTATTTTCGATAAATCCCGTTACATCCTGCTCGGAGAGCCCCTTCAGCTGAATGCGTCGCAATGTCGTCAGCCGATTGATTTCTCCCAATGACTCGAACAAGGGATGCTTGCGGGTGATCTCGATATCACGGTAGGTGCCGATCACCAGCATAGCCTGCTGTGACAGTTTTCTGCAGAGATGGCTCAGCAACAGCAGCGATGATCGGTCGGCCCAATGCAGATCGTCGATCACCAGAATCAGTGTTCTCTGCGCTGCATACTGAGAAAGTATGTTCGCAATTTTACTGAACAGCAGAAACTGCTCGGCGCCGCCGTCACCGGTAAACAACGAAGACGACCTGCCTTGTTGCCGTGATTCCGAAGCCACCAGGCTCTCAAAAATAGCCGCGGGAGAGAGGTCCTGGCTATCGTCAGTTAACTGCAAGGTCTTGAGGATTTGCAGCCATGGCCAGAATGGTGGCGAGCCCAGCGTTTCATGACATTGCCCGTAAACGACCAAAGTGCCTTCATCCTTGATTTCTTCGGCGAAGGTACTCGCCAGACAGGATTTTCCAATTCCCGGTTCACCCCGTATCAAGGCGATGTTGCCGCTATTTTGCTGCGCTTCCTGGTAGGCCTCGGTCAGAATTTTCTTTTCTGCTTCGCGCCCGACCACCAGCGCTGCGGGTCGTTGCCCGGTCCCGGTAATGTTTTCGAGCATGTCTTCGAAGGCATTGCTGGCTGCTGCGGAAGCCAGATCGGGAGACACAGGATCAAGGCGTGATACCGCAGTTACATCTTGTTCTAACGGGTCCCGACTGACGCTATAGACCTGGATCGGCGTCTCAATATTTTTTACGCTATGTTCCCCCAGATCCTGAAATTCAAACCCTGGCTTGTTTCTGACCTGGCGATAAACATCGGCAGAAACACAGACGCCGCCAGCCTCGGCGATACTTTCCAGCCGTGCCGCAATATTGACCCCGTCACCATGGATGTCCTCGCTGTCGACAATAATATCGCCGAGATTGATACCGATGCGGAATTCAAAGCGGCGGCCATTTTCCAGGCTTTCATTGCGCCGTCCCATTTGCTGCTGAATATCGACCGCACATTCGACCGCGGCGAGCACGGTTGGAAATTCGGCCAGAAACCCGTCGCCGGTATGCTTGACGATGCGACCCTGGCAGGTTTCGATGCCCGGGTCGATGACCTCGGCGCGTGCCGAGCGCCACGCCATGTAGGTGGCATCCTCGTCGTTATTCATTAACAACGAGTAGCCTGCGACATCGGCCGCCAGTATCGCGGCTAGCCGGCGTTCCATTGATGCGCTCCGGTTGGTGTCACTAGCTGGCGATCTCTTCTGGGTGAATGGCTAGATTCAAGCGGGAACCAGCGCTGGGCCGACCGGCGAATCGACCTCGATGACCGTGTCCGCCGGCACATTCGCGCGGCGAGCGGCCTCGTACACCGCCTCGGCATTGGGTGCCTCGTACAGGCAATAGGTTTTTTTCTTGTCCAGTGACAAAAATGAATACAGCCATTTCACCCCGACATCTTCGTTGATTTTCAAAATTACTTCGTCGTTCGGGTCGAGCGAAATCTTTTCTGCAAAATTACGTTCAATAATAAACATCGGCATGACAGGACTCCTTAATGTTGTACTTTTATTGGTATCGGCGATTCGCAAACGGGTTTAAAAGACGCAATTGCGAATTCTGCCGAATTAACCCCAGCGGGGTTGTGCATCAATGTCCAGGTTCAGATACATTTTCGCGACGAATTCAGTGGTGATGGCAACGTTGCCCGGATGAATTCTGCCAATGCGGCCATCGCGTAAAATCCTCTCCCAACCCGAGGCATGGAATATACCGAATCCACCGGCAAGCTCAAAAGCACGATCGATGACCCGCCAGGCGGATTCAACTGTATGATACTTGGTCATCAACGCCTTCGCACCCCACATGGCGCCATGGTCGACCCCGTTAGTCCAGTCATCGGCGGTGCGGTCGAGGTGCGCCTTGATCGCATCGAGCTCGACGGCCATCTCCATGACGCCCTTGTGTACTTCCGGATGCCAGGCCATGGAGCGGCTCATCGCGACCGATGTTTTGTTTGGAATCGACGCCAGCGCCTTGTCAAAAGCGTGCTGCGCGAGGCCACAATAAACATTACCAAATCCGAGCAGTGCCCAGACAAAAACGGCGACGATGAACATATCCGCGCCTTTCATGCCCTCGTCGAGCACCCTGGCGATGTACTTGTCGGGGACGAAGGCCGCATCGAGCAGCGTATCGTGACTTTGCGTCGCGCGCATGCCCATCACATCCCAGTTCTCCTTTACCTCGAATCCTTCCGCATCGCGCGGAAGAAACGCATGAATAATCTTCGGGTTGTCGGGGTCGGAATCATCGATGCCATGTAAGCCCAGCCTTGTCCAGACCGGGGACAGGGAACCGAAGTTTTTGCGGCCGGTGAAACAATAGCCGCCATCCACACGCTCGGCCTTGCAGGTCGAATGCAGCATGGGTACGTCGTTACCTTTTTCAGCGTGACCGGCAGCGAAAACTTCTCCGGCACAGGCTTCGCGCAACAGCCATTCGAGCGACTTATCGCCGCCACGCCATAAATCGGCGGCCACACCAGTCCAGTAGATATGCATGTTGATCGCCAGCGCATCAGCCGGCGCATGGTAAGCGAGCCGGCGTTGTTGCTGGCAAACCTCGGCAAAGGAAAGGCCCAGGCCACCGAGTTCCTCCGGTACTGCCTGGATCAGGTAGCCCGACGCCTTCATGACATCAAAATCTTCCTGGAAAAATTCGTTATTCTGATCGTATTTCGCTACCCGGGATTGAAACGCCTCGAGTTGTTCGGCTGACAGGATCTCATCGAGATTTCTGGTGCTATCGGCATACATCGGATTACTCCTTAAGTGTGTTTTCGAAGCCCGGTACCCGCCTGTGGATCCCCAGGTTCGGATCAGCCTAACCACTGCCGGCGCATGATGATATCGTCCAAAATGATGATTTTTTGTTGTGGAGTTGGAAGGAAATGATGAGTTACTGGCGTAACCCATTGATTAAAATGATTATTTTATAAGATCGGTGGAGCGACTACTGCGCAGGTTTTGCTCAAGGTCGGCCTCTACTAATTCCGCGTAGCAGACTTGAGCAGAGATCCGCTCGACTATTTGATACCTGCTGCCGCATCCCGGGCCCGGGTAGCCTTGCGCTGGATCTTGTGCATCAAGAATGCAAGCTGCCGACTGCGCGTTCAAGATTGCCAAGTGCAGTCTCGAGTTTCGCCCGGGTGCAGGCAATATTGACCCTGGCAAAACCATTCCCCTCTTTACCAAAAGAATGCCCGCGGGTAATTGACCATTTCGCCTCGTTTCTGAGGAAAGCGTAGAGTTCATCCGGCTCCATTTCGAGCCCGTTGAAGTTTATCCATAGTAAAAAGGTGCCCTCGGGTTCGACCAGTTCGATTCCAGGGATATTGCGTAATGAATTTCGTACCATTGCAACGTTGCTCTCCAGGTAGGAGATAACCGCCTCGAGCCAGGGGGCGCCGCTGGAATAGGCGGCTTCCATGGCGACATTGGCGAACGGGTTGTTTTTGTTGACCGAAAGGCGGCTGTTTTCGATTTGAAATGCCTTTCTCATGTCATCATTGGCTATCAAGGTAAATGCAGCGCAGCAAGACGCGATGTTGAAGGTCTTTGCCGGTGAAATACAGGTAATGCAATTTTCTGCATACTCCGCTCCAAGCGATGCAAATGGCGTGTATTTATTGCCGCTAAACGCAAGGTCAGCGTGCATTTCGTCGCTAACCACCAGCACACCATGTCGATTACAGATGTCACCCAGAGTTCGCAACTCCAGTTCGTTCCACACCCGTCCGACCGGGTTGTGCGGGTTGCACAGGTAAATCATTTTTGTCTTCGGGCTGGCGGCCCTGTTTTCCAGGTCATCGAAGTCAATCCG
>JBATHL010000421.1:0-3059 GCA_049666745.1 Gammaproteobacteria bacterium | reverse complement strand
ACTCACCTATAATCAGGACCGCTGGCAGGCGGGGGGTAACCTGCTCTTTGTAGGAAAACGCGATAACTCCAGTTTCGATTCAATCGTCCTGGAAAGCTATGAAATTGCAAACGTTTTTGCCCGATATAATTTTACCCCTGCACTGAATCTGTCTGCTAAGATCGAAAACCTGTTCGATAAGGATTACGAGACCGCCGCCGGTTTTAATACCAAGGGCAGAACGGCGTATGCAGAACTTTCATACACACTGGTGAAATAACTATGGGTAACCGACTTTCCGAAATAGTAACCCGTACCGGTGACCTCGGCACCACCGGCATGGCCGACGGCAGTCGGCGTCCCAAGAATGATGCCCGTGTGCACTGCCTTGGCGAAGTTGACGAGCTCAATGCCAGTATCGGCGTTGCGTTAAGCCTGCTTGAAGATGGCCCAACGCAACAATTATTATTCGCGGTACAGCATGACCTGTTCGACATCGGTGCCGAGCTATGCCAGCCAGGCAAGCTTCTGATTGTCGAAGAATATGTCGAAGGGCTTGAAAAAAGTGCCGCGGAAATGAACGCCGACCTCCACAGGCTGAAGGAATTCATTCTGCCCGGCGGCAGCCAGACCGTTGCCTGTTTGCAACTCGCACGTACCGTATGTCGACGCGTCGAGCGCGCGCTGGTGGAATTGAATGCCAGCGAAGAATTAAATCCGGTTACCTGCCGTTATATCAACCGTCTGTCTGACCTGCTTTTTATTCTGGGCAGGGCACAGGCGCAGAGCGAAGGAAGTGGCGAAGTTTACTGGAATTCAAAGTTTTCACGCTTGAACCGGGACCGATAAAAGCGCTGATATTCGCTGTGATGACTAGCGACGTAATTCGACAGTCACGCGCCGGTTAGCGGCCAGCGCTTTCTTTTTACCACCCTTACTAGCCGGTTTTTGCTCACCCAGATAGTCGACCCGCAACAGCCGGGAGTCGATACCGAGTGCAATCAGAAGATCATAAACATACCAGGCACGACGCTCGGACAAGCCCTCGTTATAACAGGCAAGTCCAGTATGATCGGCATGACCGGTAACCACGATTTCAAAGATCGAATCGTCTTCCCGCAGATAGTCCAACATGCGATTGAAAGCGGTTTGCTCTTCCTTGACGCTGGCAAATTCATCATCCGGCGCGAAATGTATCGCACTGACACGTACATCGTTGAAGTTATCGGCATATAACTCATCGACACATTTGCTAAATCCGGCTTCCACCCTGCCGAACCTGACGTTTGACAACGATGCGATCAACGGGTAATCCTCGTAAAACAGGAATCCGGGCTGGAAACCGCTACTCAGTTCATGAAATACCTGCTCGGCCACTGCCGAGGGAATCTTGAACAGGTTTCTTCGTCCGTTGGTTTCAAAGCGGGAAAGTACTGCACGAGTTTGCCTGGCATTCCAGCTGGTGCTTTCCGAGCGCAGCTCCACATTGATGCCCTTTTTGAATCTGTGCTGGGTTACGAGTTCTAATTGCAGACCCCGCCCTGCTTGCTGGCTAAAAACAGCCGCGCCAAAGCGAGGGATCTGATGTTCGATGCGGCACAGGGTTGAAGTGTATTCGGCCAACTTCCATTCTGAATTATCCATCGACGCCAGATAGCGGCGTTCGATTGCCTGCGCAGTAGCACAATAGCTGAGAAGAAGTACTAATAGAAAACGGCTGCTGACTGACATCTTTGTACCGGGCAGTTCGACAAACTTACCTGCTTATCGGCCTGTGCCGATAAGTCTTTAATGTTAGTACTCCTGTAACGAGATTATTCGTCGAAGGCGTATTAGCCAGCTTGCAGAAAATCAACAACCAGTCGGTTGAAAAACTCCGGCTTTTCAGCATGTAACCAGTGCCCGGCTGCCTCAATAGTCTCGATCCGGTAATTTTGAAACCGTTGCTGGATGACCTCTATTTCGGCCTCACCGATATAATCCGATTTTTCGCCGCGCAGGAACAATGCAGGTAACTTGATAAACCAGTCCTGTGACAATTCGCCGAAACCGGTAAGCCACTCCATATCACGTTGAATAACTTCCCAGTTTACTCTCCAGCGCCAGCCCGTTGCCTCGCGAACCAGGTTCTGCAAAAGGAAAGCACGCAACTGGTCTTCAGGAATATTCTGCCGCAAAAGCTGATCGGCCTGTGCTCGAGACTCGAGCGTTTCCAGCGGCAGCGCCAGTATCGGATTGATCAGATCGTCGTAGTGATGAAAGTAGGCGACCGGCGCGATGTCGGCAACAATCAGGCGCGCCACGAGATCCGGGTCTTGCAGGGCCAGCATCATCGCGACCTTGCCACCCATGCTATGTCCCAGGATATCGCAATTACTGAGTCCTAAACGATGCAAAAGCTGCGCTACATCATCCGCCATAACCGGGTAATTCATTTCATCGGCGTGGAATGACTGGCCATGATTGCGCAAATCGACCATGAACACCTGGGACTGATCTGCAAACTGACGCGCGTGTGATTGCCAGTTCTTACCGGAACCAAACAGACCATGCAGGATAACCAGCGGTTTCCCGCTACCCGATGTTGAGAAGTGCAGTTCCGGCATAACGCAATTAATACCTGCGGTCGACAGCTATTTGGGTAAAGTTATTTCCTGCGCGGAATATACAGATCGGTAATTGTACCTTCGGCCATTTCTGCCGCGAAATTAAATGTCTCGGACAAAGTTGGATGTGGATGAATCGTCAAACCGATATCTTCCGCGTCCGCACCCATTTCGAGTGCGAGGACCGCTTCGGCAATCAATTCGCCCGCGTTGGGACCCACGATCCCCGCGCCCAGAATTCGCTTGCTCTCCTTGTCGAACAATACCTTGGTCATGCCCTCGTCGCGATCGATACCAAGCGCTCGCCCGCTTGCCGCCCATGGGAAAGCTCCCTTTTCATATTCGATGCCCTGTGCCTTGGCTTCGATTTCGCTCAGCCCCATCCACGCGACTTCGGGATCTGTGTAGGCTACCGACGGAATCGTCAGCGGTTCGAAATAAGACTTCATGCCGGCGATTACTTCGGCTGCCACC
>JBATHL010000420.1:0-1552 GCA_049666745.1 Gammaproteobacteria bacterium | reverse complement strand
CAAAAAATCAGGGGTTCCGTGAACAAGGATTAGTACAATTCCCGCGCTGAAACTCCCGTTGGTTGCTCCGCGCCGAGCAGGTAATGACCCCGGGGAGGGAGAATAGTACCTGAAGATGAAAAAGTTTTTTATTGCTCTACTGGGCGCAAGTCTTGCCAGCCCGGCTTATGCCGGTGGTTACCGGGTTGCGTTGCAGGGGCAAAAGGCGTTGGCGATGGGACATACCGGGGTTGCCATGAGTGAAAGCGCCGAATCCGTATTTTTCAATCCCGGCGCGATTACCCAGCTCAGCGCCAACACCGATATTGTCGGCGGTCTGGCTGTGCTTGGCAGTGAGGCTAAATACGAGGAGGAGGACACTCTCTCCAAGGCCGAAACCGATAATCCGCTGGGAACACCTTTCAATGGCTACGTGGCGCAAAAATGGAACGATGATGTGTCCTGGGGCCTCGGTATTTATACACCGTACGGCAACAAGGTCGAGTGGCCTGACGACTGGCAGGGTTCGCACCTGGTCAACAATATTGACCTGAAGACAATTTTTATCCAGCCTACCATCGCCTATCAGCTGACGCCGTCTACCAGTATCGGCGCCGGCCCCGCACTGGTGCTGGGGTCGGTCAAGTTCAATCGTAACCTGAGTACCTCGCTTACCAATGCACAGGGAAAGCGTTCCAATGTCGAGATCGAGGCCAATAATGTTACCGCCTGGGGATATAACATCGGCCTGTTGCACAAGCTGGCGGATAACAGAACATCTCTGGGTATCAGTTACCGTAGCGAGGTCACCGTTGAGGCGCGCGGCGAAGATGCCGATTTCGATGATGTGCCGACGGCGCTGCAATCAACCTTTACCGATGGTGATTTTGACGCGGATCTGCCACTGCCCGCGGAGTTGACCATCGGTGTAGCCTACGAGTACAGCGACCGGTTAACCCTGGCGTTCGATTTCAACCGCACCTTCTGGGATACCTACGACGAATTGAAGATCGAGTTTGACAACGGCATCACCTCGGTAAATCCGCGTAACTACGAGGACTCGAATATATACCGCTTCGGCCTGCAATATCGCTACAATGACAGGTGGACTTTGCGCGGCGGCGTCTACTTCGACGAATCACCGGTACAGGATGGATACTATGCGCCGGAAACCCCGCGCAACGATGCGATTGGGTACACCGCCGGTGCGACCTACAATTATTCAAAGAATCTGCAGATGGATGTTTCGTTGCTGATTCTTACTTTTGACAATGAAGAGAACTCATACGACTACTACGAGGAGGGTGGGGTCACCATCCCGTTTGGCGGGACCTACGATTCCTCAGCCAATTCGATCGGATTTGGCCTGTCATACAAGTACTAGGGTGAAGCAATGAAAACACTCCTACAAAAATATTGGTTTATTGTCGCGTTGCTTTGCCTGACGGCGGGTTGTGATAGCGATATTTCAGGAAGTTTCGGTGAGGATCCGGATCCGGGCTCAGCCGATTTTTCGACCTTTGTCGCGCTTGGCGACTCGTTGATCGCCGGCTATGCAGATTGTGTGTTGTAT
>JBATHL010000419.1:0-2493 GCA_049666745.1 Gammaproteobacteria bacterium | reverse complement strand
TCCACCTTAATGAGGCTATATAGCTCACTCCCGTGCAGCAATTTGATCCGACTCAATGCCTGTTTGCCAGCAGCGTCTGCCCGCATGCGCCTTTCCCCGTTCGAGAGATGTATTTTTTTCAGCGCGTGGCTGATTTCGGTAAGGTCCCGCGGCCAGTTGCCCTTTACCGCAGCGTTATACTTTTTAGCAATCGATTTGTCCTGCAGAATCACCTGCATTGCCAGTAGCGCCTGCCGGTGCCTGGCCAATAGCAGGCAACCACTGGTATCGCGGTCGAGGCGATGCACCAGTTCAATGTCATCCGCCGGGCGTAGCAGGCGCATCGCGTCGATAACACCATAATCGACTCCCGAACCGGAGTGTACCGCTAAACCAGCTGGCTTGTTGATTACCAGGATATGATTATTTTCGAAAATTATTGCCTGCTCCAGGCTTTCCAGCAGGTGTTTCGGGGGTTTTGACTTCTCCTCCTGACCGGACTCCAGGCGCACCGGCGGGATTCTGACCTGATCTCCGATCTGCAGCTTGTAATCGGGTTTGCTGCGCTTTTTGTTTACCCGCACCTCGCCCTTTCTGATGATCCGATAAATACGGCTGCGTGGTATCTTCCCGAGCTGTTTAAGCAGAAAGTTGTCGAGCCGTTGGTCAACCTGGGCGGCAGTTATCTCAACCAGGCGTACGGCGGATTTTTGTGGCTTTATTGTATTCAATGGATGGCAGCAGGGAGAAACTATGGTATATTCACAGCCGTAGCATTGTACTGCCTATTTTCCAGGCAAAACACTACCATGACAGTTTTTTAACGGAAAGCAAACCGTCGTAACGGCTGTTTTCCAGATGAATTAGTCCGCATCAGGCGGCGTATTTGCGCTTGATTTCAGGACTCTAAATACACACAGGCCAATGTACTACCTCATACATAGTATTGTTCTGCTCAAAAATTTCCTCATCATAACCGGTTCACAGGGAACCGCCTGGATGGGCCTGCCGCCCATGCACAATCAAATGGAAATCGAACTGACAGAACAGACAAATCGCAGTACCCGGCCGTTTATGCAAGGCAATAATTCTAATGAAACGTATATTAATCAACGCCACTCAGAGCGAAGAGCTGAGAGTGGCCATGGTCAATGGCCAGAAACTTTACGACCTCGATATTGAAATACCATCCCGGGAGCAGAAGAAGTCCAATATTTATAAGGGTAAAATAACCCGCGTCGAACCCAGTCTCGAGGCAGCATTTGTTAATTATGGCGCCGAACGCCATGGTTTCCTGCCCTTCAAAGAAATCGCCAAACAGTATTTCGGCGACGCCCCGCGCGATAACAACGGCAAACCAATTCTCAAAGACGCGCTTAAAGTCGATCAGGAAATTGTAGTCCAGGTCGAAAAAGAGGAGCGTGGAAACAAAGGTGCAGCACTCACCAGCTTTATCAGCCTGGCGGGCAGATTCCTGGTTGCGATGCCGCAAAATCCCAGAGCTGGGGGGGTATCTCGACGCATCGAAGGTGAAGATCGGGACGAACTGAAAAAGGTGCTGTCTGAACTGACCATGCCCGAGGGCATGGGGGTGATCGTGCGTACCGCCGGCGTGGGTCGCTCCACCGAGGAAATGCAATGGGACCTCGACTACCTTACCCAGGTCTGGACAGCCATCGAAAAAGCATCGGGCGAGAAAAAAGCACCTTTCCTGATTTATCAGGAATCCGATATCGTAATCCGTGCACTGCGCGATCACTATCGTAACGACGTCGGGGAAATACTGATTGATTCCGCAGAGGCCTTCAAGCAGGCCCACGACTTCATGACGATGGTAATGCCGGGTTCTATCAATAAGCTCAAACGCTTTGAAGACAAACTACCGCTGTTTAATCGCTTCCAGATTGAAAACCAGATCGAATCGGCATTTTCACGGGAAGTTACACTGCCTTCCGGCGGCGCAATTGTTATCGATCATACCGAGGCGCTGACCTCGATCGATGTCAACTCTGCGCGGGCTACCCGTGGTAGCGATATCGAAGATACCGCGAAAATGACTAACCTCGAAGCTGCCGACGAAATTGCCCGCCAGTTGAGAATCCGCGATCTTGGCGGACTGATCGTGATCGATTTTATCGATATGATGCAAAACAAAAATCAGCGTGAAGTCGAGACCAGGTTACGTAACGCTGTCTATGATGATCGTGCAAGAGTGCAAATTGGACGCATATCGCGTTTCGGGTTGCTCGAAATGTCGCGTCAGCGACTACGCCCGTCACTGGAAGAATCGAGTCAGATTGTCTGTCCGCGTTGCAGCGGGCAAGGCACTATTCGTGACATCGAATCGCTCTCGCTCGCCGTATTACGTTTACTTGAAGACGAAGCACTGAAAGATAACACCGGCAAGATTCTGACCAAGATCCCGGTTGAATGCGCACCTTACCGGCTCAATGAAAAACGCGACAAGATCGACTCCCTCGAACAGCGGCGGGGTGTGCATATCGTAGTCATCCC
>JBATHL010000418.1:0-2603 GCA_049666745.1 Gammaproteobacteria bacterium | reverse complement strand
GGGTGAAGGTGCGGATATCCGAATAGTTAAATTTTTCGACATGACTATAGTGCCGATGTACCAGTTGTTCGAGACGACCGTCGGTTTCGATTTGTTTGAAAAACGCGTCGATCGCGATGGTCAGGCTGTCGTCATCGGAGTAATTGTAAGCCCAGCGCAGTTGACGTTTTTCACCGAGTTCAAAAGCGATGCGCAGTTCCGGAAAGTAACGCCGCTGCAACGCGATTTCATGTGAGTCGGCGAGGATGTAATCGACTTCTCCAACGTCGACCTGTTCGATCAATTCCTCGGCGGCGATATCATCGACTTCGATCCAGGTCAGATTGGGGTAGGTTTTTACCAGTTCCTGTAGCAATTTGACCTGCGCGGTACCGCTGATGACCTTTAGCGAACCACCGTACAGATTCCACACTTTTTTCGGTCGATCGGAGCGAAACTTGCGATACAGGACCTGGTTGGCGACTTCAAAATAACGTGGACCATAGATCACCGAGCGACTGAAGCTTGATTCATTTTCGGACAGACCGGCTGCTGCGATATCACCACTGCCAAACAGTAGCTCGGGGTATAAATCAGAGAAACCGGGTACGGTGACGAAGCGAGCCTTTACCCCGATCGAATCGGCAAACCAGTTGACGAGATGATACTCAAAACCATTGGGACCGCCGATGTCCTGGTAATACGTGGTTGCGCTGTTAAGCGTCAGAACATTGATGTAACCACGTTGCTGGATTTTTTCCAGGGTGGTTAGTTCCTGTTTGTTGATTTCCGGGGAGACTAGCAGGATGGCCAATACTACAAGCGCGGCGATGAGGCCGGAAATTAACTGAACGCGATGGGCGAATGGGGAAAGCTCAACCATCTGCTAGGGTGCGAGGCGCACGTAGACTACTGTCTACGCGTGAATACCCATTCGTGAGAATTCGACATGGCTGTATTGAAAGCATAACCTTCCGCGCCGAAATCCTTAAGGGCAGCAGGGTTGTCGATCTCGTTGTCGATCAGGTAACGGGTCATCAGACCGCGGGCTTTTTTGGCGAAAAAACCGATTACCTGGTAACTACCCTTGTTGAAATCCTTGAATACCGGGGTGATTACCTCAGCCTTGAGCAGTTTGGGTTTTATCGATTTAAAATACTCGTTCGACGCCAGGTTGATCAAGCTATTAGAACCCGACTGCTTCAATTCCTGATTCAGTGTTTTGGTGATACGCCCATCCCAGAACTGGTACAGGTTGTTGCCCATATCGGTATCGATGCGGGTACCCATCTCAAGCCGGTAGGGCTGCATCAGGTCGAGGGGGCGCAACAACCCATACAGGCCCGACAGAATGCGTAAATGATCCTGGGCAAAATCAACATTCTGTGCAGTCATGTTGTAGGCATCGAGGCCGATATAGACGTCACCCTTGAAGGCAAAGATCGCCTGGCGGGCGTTTTCAGGGTTGAATGGAGTTTTCCATTTCTTGAAACGTTGCTGATTAAGGTCGGCGATATTGCCGCTCACATGCATCAATTTCGCCAATTCCTGGCCTGATAACTGGCGCATACGCCGCACCAGCTTGCGCGACTGGGTTAAATGCACAGGCTGGGTAAAGGCATCGGTTACCGTCGGGGTATCAAAATCCAGGGTTTTGGCAGGGGAGATAACCGTAAGCATTTGTCAGCTGACCTATAAAATGAAACAACGCATGTTACCAAAATTACAACTTCAATTTAGTGAATTTCATTGCAAGAACTGTAAATACTGATTCTGGCTGCGGTTTTGCATTAAAGCTGAATCTGTCACAGAATTCGCCGACCGGCTAGGAATAGTTAAATGTTTTTGTCGGTGCCGGATTCAACGCTTTCGGTATTGCATCGGGCGTGATGCGATTCTGGCTCAACAAGAAAAGCCTCTGGCTAAATCCCTCGCCTGCTTCACGCTGGCAGACAGCGAAGTCGTATTGCTGGGTCGGGAAACCATTTATCGTAATGGTGAACGTGCCGGCTGGCTGTCCAGCGGTGGCTGGGGTTACACGGTTAACACGAATATCGGTTTTGGCTACCTGCGCAATGCCGAGGGTGTTGATCATGATTACCTGGCTTGCGGGACCTACGAACTGGAAGTTGCCAGCGCGCGGTTACCCTGCGAGTTGCGACTCCAGGCGCTGTATGACCCGAAAATGCTGAAGCTCAAGTGTTAAGCGCAAATTATTGCTAGCATAACCATGATCATGTAGTCTTCGCGCCCTGTTGTGGATAGATATCCGCGGCAGCAACAAATACCGAATCTGGAGAGGTGTCCGAGTGGCTGAAGGAGCACGCCTGGAAAGTGTGTATACGGCAACGTATCGAGGGTTCGAATCCCTCTCTCTCCGCCAGACTAAGCCTTAACTAATTGATAGTTAAGGCTTTTTTATTTATAAATAATTCAGCCCCACCATTTGTCCCACCAATGATTCTCTGCTGCAGACTAATTTGCTTCCCTATAAATAAGGTGCTGGCTCAAGTTTAAACTGATCTTCACTATGGGAACTGTAAATGGCAATAATCGTACAGAGCGGACGCTCAAATATTTGCGGTTGAGATGGCAACCCAAAGCAATGGGATGGACTCCTCCTC
>JBATHL010000417.1:0-1554 GCA_049666745.1 Gammaproteobacteria bacterium | reverse complement strand
CCTCGGGTGCGCTCAATTGCCCGCCCTCTACGTTAGAGGTGCCAAGGGTGGTTGATTTAGGTAACTTAGGCGTGGTATTGCTACGTTTAGGCAGAGACACGGAGGCTTTTGTAGGGGCAGCAGAAATCACATGAATTTCTTGGGTATCGGATGTTTCAGCTTCATAGGTTTGTTTGGCCATCGTTTCAACGCTTGCATCGCCGCGAGGTATCCCAGCGGCTGGTAAAGGCAGTGTCCCAAGATCATGCACTATATCACCAGTTGCATGCGCCACAGGAGTAGATGAGGTCGTGATTTGTTGCTCTGTCCTAACTAGGAAATCCGAGGTCGTTTGGCTAGGTTCTTGGCCCAGTTCGATCAACCAAACAACCATAACTAATGTGAACGCTACGGCCACCCCCAAAAAGATCAATGCATTGTACTTCAAGGCAAACTGCATAAATCTCTCGAAGGCAGTCCGCGGTGGTGCCCACATATCAGAGCTCAGGGAATGGAGATCCTGTAATAGATTTCGCTGTTTATGTATCTCATCAATATCTTCTCCGATACGTTTCATAATTTATTTCGTATATTTAGCTAAAGCTGCACATCCAGCCGCGACGGGTTCCTTGGAAACATAAAAATCATACTTTTTATCTTATGTACGTATGAAACTCCATGCCATGGAATGAATGTAGATTTTTATTAACTCTTAGACGGTGAGCTACTTAGTTGGCCAGAATGCCTGCTACGAGTACTCAAGATGGCTGCTTTGAGAATAATCTAACGCATACATTAGCTATTGCTAAAGGTCCGGGATGGGTGGCGGCTTCAACCGGTGAGCGTGCGAAATCCTTATAAGTTATTGATCTTACATAAATATTCAGGATCACTAACCCAGGTGTTTATGCAGCCGCGCATCCCGGTTCTTGAAGTGGTCGGTAAACCATTTCTGCACTGATTCCGCGAAGTCGTCATCGCTGAAATAGGCGTTTTCCTCGTAGTCATCCATGATGTCGCGCAATTCATCCAGCAGGTCCTCGTGATCCGCCTTGTGCTCTGCATACTGGTCATATTTTTGCTCACGCATGATTTTCTCTTCCAGGGCGAAGTGCGCCGAAACATGCGCATAGATCTCGCCGAGGAAATCCATCACCGTGACCTCACTGTCACCGCTCGACATGGCGGCATGCAGGTCATTGATCAGCGCAATGAGTTCCTGGTGCTCGTGGTCCACATCGGGCACACCCACGGAGAATTCGTCTTTCCACTCGATCAGTGCCATGGTGTCCTCACAAAAACAGGAACCCGCCCAGTTCCGGCCGGAAGTCGATAACAAAATTCTGCTGCGGCGTCAGTGTGATGCTGGCCGCTTGCTCGTAATCAAAGCCGTCTTTCCGCCGGGTGTCACGCAAGCGGGCCACGAGTGTATGTGCACCGGCAGTCACGGGAAACTTTCTGTAGGCAGTCGAGGCGCCGTCACCGGCCAGGCCCGAGGGCGGTAATTTATCCCGGTAGAGGAGTTCGCCGTCCAGCTCCAGCTCGACCACCAGTGGTACACGCGCACGCAGACAG
>JBATHL010000416.1:0-9019 GCA_049666745.1 Gammaproteobacteria bacterium | reverse complement strand
CCTCAATGTTGAGCGTGAAATTCGCAGCACAACCCAGTTGGCTTTAAGTGGCGCACGTATACTGGGGCATTGGAAGCATGAAGATACCGGCGACGTCTATGCTTTTGCAGAACTCGATATGGATGCTGTCGATAGATCTCTGGAAACAGCGACCTCCTTGAGTGATGCCTTCAAGGGTCACTATAAAAATAACGCCGATGCTAATTTTGACCGTTTCATGGAGACTGAATAACAATGCGAATCTATTGGGCGGTAATATTTGCGAGTTTACTCATAGCGGGCTGCGGTACGAAGGTCACCCGAATTGATGTCGATGAAACAGTCGATCTCAGTGGTGCCTGGAATGATACCGACTCGCGCCTGGTGGCAGAGGAGATGATCTCTGATGCGCTCTCACATCCATGGACTTCAGACTTTGCCGGAAAAAGTGGCCGTGCCCCGGCGGTTATTGTCGGCAGCGTACGCAATTTCAGCCACGAGCACATCAATATGAACACCTTTGTTGCCGATATGGAAAGAGCACTAATCAATTCCGGTCGGGTTGAGTTTGTTGCCTCCAGTGACGAGCGCGGTGAAATTCGTGAAGAAAGAGCAGATCAGGATTTGAACGCCAGTGAGCAAACACGCAATGAAGCAGGCCAGGAGACAGGCGCCGACTTCATGTTAAAAGGCCAGATAAATACCATTGTTGATGCCGAGGGCGATGAACAGGTACGTTATTACCAGGTTGATTTGACCATGATAAGCATGGCCGACAATCGCAAAGTATGGCTTGGCCAGAAGAAGATCAAGAAACTGGTGGAGAATGCCAAGGTGCGCTATTAGTGATTTGCGTGCTTCACGCGTTAATCTCTGCCCGACTGCATGTTATCAATAAGGAAGACCCTGCTAACTGTGCTGCTGCCTGTTTTGTTACAGGCCTGCGCAGTGCACCAACAGAAGGTGAATGCTCTCGCCGAGGGACTTGAGCGCTCAACACCCGAGGCGACCCTGCTTTCCCTGCAGGCGATCAGTCCTCCAGAGCGTGATCGTGGGCAATACCTGTTAAATTCTGGTTTGCTGAAAAGTATAACTGGCGATTTCGAGGGCGCTAATAGCGACCTGCAAAGCGCCAAAGCAATCCTTAATGATCTGCAGGCGATCAGCGTCAGTGAAAACCTGGGTGCTGCCCTCGTCAATGAAACCCTGCGTAGTTATGACAGTAGTGCCAGTGAGCGGGTGCTACTGCACCTGTTATTGTCGATCAACTACTTGATGCTCGACGATCTGGATGCCGCCAGAGTTGAGGTTTTGCAGGCTGATGTAGTAATGAAAGAACTGGCCAGAGAGGACAAGCCCATCGGCCAACTTGCCAGTGCACACTATATTGCAGGCCTGGTTTATGAGTTAGGCGGCGAGCTCGACGATGCGATGATCAGCTACCGCAAGGCGGAAAACATAATGGCGCTGCGCAATATGCCGCCTCCCCCGGCCCTCGAAAAAAGCCTGCTCAGTCTCAGTCAACGCCTGGGACTGGATGAGGAGTATAAAAAATACCGCGAACAGTTTACCTTTGCGGTCAAACCAAATGCTCCGGATGCTGCAGAAATTATCGTGATTTACTGGGACGGAGTAGTGACCAGCAAACGAGGAAATACCCTCAGTGTGTGGGCGCCTACCCTGGGTCAGGCGGTGTCGCTGGCCCTGCCTTATTACCCGCCGTCAAGTTACGCGGAAAACCCGCTCATTCTGACCATGGCTGGTCAACTCCATCGCACCAAGACTATTGAAGATATAGAGGCGCTGTCTAGAGAAGACCTGGATGATGAGTCGGCGGCAATTTATGCCATGACCCTGACGCGTATGGTGAGTAAATATGAAATAGTAAAAAGTGCTGGTAACCAGAATGACAACCTCGGTTTGTTTATAAATATCATCACCATGTTGAGCGAATCGGCCGATACCCGCAGTTGGAATATGTTGCCATCGAGCATTCAGCTTGCCCGCTTTTCGCTGCCTGCCGGCGAGTACTCGCTGCCCTTTCCTCACCATGCAGGATCGCAGCAAGCAGAACTTGCAGAGACGAAGCTGGCTGTTAGTGCGAGTGAAAAAATCGTATTATTTGTCCCGGGCATTAGCCAGAAAATATTTTCCTATACCCAGGTTTCGCCGTAAAACCCGAAAGGAAGGCAATCAAGGCTGTAAAATAAATGCTGCATAAGGATGAAAATCAATGAAGATGAAAATTACCGCAACTCTCGTGCTTGGATTGTTATTAACAGCCTGCGGTTCAAAGCAACCCGAATGGCTGGATAAACCCACCGAGGAATATCCACAACAACGTTATCTTAGTGCCGTGGGTGAGGCAGATGATCGCAGCACTGCCGATGGCCGGGCGCTAGCGAATCTGGCAAAAATATTTGAAGTCGCGATCAAGGATCGCTCGCTGGATTTTTCACAAGCCCAGGTGAGCGCTGATCAGTCGGGACGCGCTGTCAGCAATACACAGGCAACATCGCGTTATGTTACCACCGAGGCCAAACAGGTACTTGAAGGTGCGCAACTGGTGGAAAGCTGGCAAGCCGAAGAAGGGAAAACCTATGCCCTGGCTGTTTTGGAAAAAGCTCCGGCAGAACGGCGCTTTCGTGATGGCGTGCGCAGCGCAGACCGACAAATTGAAGATCGGGTAAATTATGCCAGCCAACAGGCGCCTAACCCGGTGGTGGCGCTGGCGGCGCTGGAACAGGCCAGAAAAATAGAACATCAGCGCAGCAACCTGAATCGTAACCTGAGTGTCGTCAGCGGCAAGGGCATCAAGGCGTATTATGACCAGGCCAGCCTGGAAAAACTGCTGCGCAATGCGCTGGTCATTTTGCACTTTCATGCCATGGCAGACTCTCCTCAGCTCCAACAGAACCTGGAAAGTGCGATTGGCGCCCTGGGTATTACGCTGGATAAAAACGCGCCTTATACGCTAATGGGATCAATCGATACCGAGCCGGTGCAACTGAAGCAGGGCTGGTACTGGCTGCGTGGTTCAACGGAACTGAGCCTGATTTATCAGGGTGAGGCGCTGGCGAAAAAACGCTGGCCACTAAAGGTCTCTGCTACGGACAAAGGTATGGTGGAGCAAAGAGCGAAGGATAAACTGAGCCAGCAGATGACGACTTACCTGTACGAGTTGATCACTTCGGTGCAATAGATCTGTTCGTCCCAACTTTGATTCATATGGGTGACTCGATTTATCTACTAGTGAAAACGAATGACGGGGCCATTCCTTGCATCATATGGTTGCAGAGAAATCTCGAACTCTTCAAAGCATAGTTGCCAACCATTTTCTAAACGAGCTTTTCATGCTCGAATGATTAAATAAACGCATTGAGTTTGATTTTCGCATTGAGTTATCCAATAATGCAGCGTCACGAGCGGACCCATGGCGAATTCCTACTACAAGCAAAATCATTTAAAGAAGTTGCGCGCATTCTGCCAGACGGCCAGGCTCGGCAGCATGACGAAAGCAGCTGAGTCCCTGTTTGCCAGCCAGCCGACGATTTCACTTCAAATCCATGCGCTCGAAGAAGAAATGGATACCATCCTGTTCGAGCGCAGCGGCCCCAAGCTAAGTCTGACCACAGAAGGCAGCATCCTTTATGATTTATGCCTGCCCCACGTCCAGGGGATCGATCGGCTCAAGGAAACCTTCGATGCACACTGTGGCAATCTGACCTCGGGTGAGCTTAATATCGCCGCCGGTGAATCGACTATTCTGTATGTGCTACCAGGCCCGGTTGGTAAATTTTCCAAACAGTACCCGGCGATAAAACTACGGCTTGCCAACGAGACCGGACGCAACGGTATGGAAATGTTGCGCACCGATTCGGTCGACTTTGCTATCGGATCGATGCTGGAAGTTCCCGATGACCTGGTTTACGACCCGATCGTCACTTATAACCCGGTGGTGATCACACCGCTCAATCATCCACTGGCACAGATGGACAAGATCACCCTTGGCGACATCGGCAAATACGGAATGATTCTGCCGCCGCGACACTTGAGCACCTGGCATATCGTAAAGATGGTGTTTGCCCAGCATAACGTCAATTTTCGTGTCACCCTCGAAGCCGGTGGCTGGGAAGTGATCAAACGCTACGTCAGTCTCGGCCAGGGCATTTCCATTGTCACCGACGTTTGCATCACCGAGGAAGACCGCGCCAGGATGAGCGTTATCCCGGTTGACCAGTATTTCCCGAAACGTAGTTATGGCATCGTCACCCGCAAGGGTAAATTTCTATCCGCACCATCCAAACGTTTCATCGAAATCATGAACGAGTGTTTTGATCGGAGTAGCAGTTAGTAACAATTGTAATTTTTTAAAGAATTGTCGACAATTTCCGCCGATATAAGATTGTCATTCCTAATATGGGGCATTGAAAAACCCGCATTGTCTACAATTCATACTCGTAATATGATGCATTAAGTATTTTAAAAACAGCAAAAGTGTTCGATTGAGGGGGTAAGCAATGTCATATCAAGACGAGTATCAGGCATCGATAGATAATCCTGCCGCTTTCTGGGCGGAAAAAGCCAGGCAGATCGACTGGTATAAACCTCCCACCAATGTGCTCAGCGTCGACGAACATGGCATCGACCGCTGGTTTGCCGATGGCGAGCTGAACACCTGTCATCTTGCACTCGATTACCATGTCGACAACGGTCGCGCCGATCAGACCGCGTTAATCTATGATTCCCCGGTCACCAACCAGCAAAAGAAATTTACTTACCGCGAATTGCGTGACGAAGTTGCATTCTGTGCCGGCATGCTCAAGGCCCACGGGATCGAGAAAGGTGATCGCGTCGTAATCTACCTGCCGATGATTCCCGAGGCGTTAATTTCGATGTTGGCCTGTGCGCGCCTGGGCGCGGTGCACTCGGTTGTCTTTGGCGGCTTCGCACCGCCTGAGCTCGCGGTACGTCTCGATGACGCGACGCCGAAGGTTCTGTTAACCGCCTCCTGTGGCATCGAAATCAACCGGGTTATCGAATACAAACCCATCGTTGATAAAGCAATCGAGTTGGCAAGTCATAAACCCGGCAGTTGCATAGTACTGCAACGTCCGCAGGCAACGGCGAACATGCAAACGGGACGTGACGTAGATTGGCGACAGGCAATGGCTGACGCCGAACCAGCCGCATGTGTACCAGTCAAGGGAACCGATCCGCTGTACATACTCTACACCTCGGGTACGACCGGTAAACCCAAGGGTGTCGTGCGCGAAAACGGCGGCCACGCAGTAGCGATGAAGTACAGTATGAACGCAATTTATGACATCGAACCCGGTGAAGTGTACTGGGCCGCCTCAGATGTCGGTTGGGTAGTCGGTCACTCCTACATCGTATATGGTCCCCTGATTCACGGCTGTACGACGATACTTTATGAAGGTAAACCCATCATGACCCCGGATGCCGGCGCTTTCTGGCGAGTCATTTCCGAGCACGGCGTGAAAGCCTTATTTACTGCACCGACAGCGTTTCGGGCAATCAAGAAGGAAGATCCGGAAGCAAAACTCGCCCGGCAATACGACCTGTCCTGCCTGCAGACCATTTTTGCAGCTGGTGAACGTCTCGATCCGCCAACCTATGAATGGCTGGCAGATACTTTCCAGGTACCGGTTCTCGACCACTGGTGGCAGACCGAAACCGGTTGGGCGATTGCAGCGAACCTGCACGGTCTTGAATCGATGCCGGTTAAATCCGGTTCATCGACGATGCCGGTACCGGGATTCAATGTCGAAATTCTCGATGAGGCGGGTCATCAACTGCCGCCTGATGAGCAGGGTTTTATCGCGATTAAGCTACCCTTGCCGCCGAGTTGCCTGACTACGATCTGGGGTGATGTTGAGCGTTTCAAATCGAACTACCTGGAAACCTACCCGGGTTATTTCACCACTGGCGATGGCGGCTACTTCGATGACGATGGTTACCTGTTCATCATGGGTCGTGTCGATGATGTCATCAATGTTGCCGGGCATCGACTTTCCACCGGCGAAATGGAAGAAGTCGTCGGCAAGCACCCGATGGTTGCTGAATGCGCCGTTATCGGTCGTCGTGACGAACTCAAGGGTCAACTGCCGATGGGATTCGTCGTGCTGAAAAACACCGAGGGTGTCAGGCCTGATGAAATCGTGCAGGAATTAGTCGCCCAGGTGCGTCAGGACATCGGCGCGGTTGCCGCTTTTAAAGAGGCGCTGGTGGTCGGACGTCTGCCCAAGACGCGCTCCGGTAAAATCTTGCGTAAAACCCTGCGTGCCATGGTCGATGGTGATGACTACGTGGTACCTTCGACAATCGAAGACCCGGCCGCGCTCGATGAAATCAAGGTACTGCTCTAGTCCACGATAGCGATGACCAGGTCCATCACGTTGGTATTGGTCGGGCCGGTCACAAACAGGCTGTCATGTTGCTCGAGATAGTTGCCGGCATCGGCTTTTTGCAAAGCCAGGCGGGCAGCGCCGGGATCGCTCCAGGTCTGACCATCGACCAACCCGCCGGCAGCGGTGGTCGGCCCGTCGGTACCGTCGGTACCCGCCACCAGCAAGCTTACGTTTTCCTGTCCCGCAATATATTCGGCAAGCGCCAATGCCAGACTCTGATTGCGCCCGCCCCTGCCCGGATCATCCGGTAAAATTACAGTGGGTTCACCACCCCAGATATATACCCCGGGTTCTGCTCGCTGCAGATGCTGGCCGATCACCGGAGCCAACTCGAATACATCCCCGTAAAGCGACTCTTCGTTTAAACGCACCGTCAAACCCAGTTCGTTCGCTTTTAGCCCGGCTTGTTCACGCGCAATCTGATTTGACGCAATAATTCTCGAACTCGAGGTTGTTCTGGCACGATGACAATCCCCAAGTCCGGAACCGATAGTCTCAATACCATCGCCTTCGACATCTGAAATGGCATAAACACGTACTTCAGCGCCATGGAAGGCTTCCACGAGCTTGCCATCCTTGATTAACGACGTCTGTTTACGCCGTGCATTGATTTGCCCGATGGTCTTGCCTCCGGCGATCATTTCGTCGGCAATAGCCTGCAAATCTGCCAATGACATACCTTCAGGCAAGCTTTCGGCAAGCGCCGAAGCACCACCTGACACCAACAACAAAACCCGGCTATCGGCAGGCATCGAACGCATTCGCTCGAGTAACGCCTGCCCCGCCTCGAGTGACTGCTGATCCGGAATCGGATGCGCTGCTTCAATAACCGTGACCCGGTCGCGGGCCCGAATATCAGCATCGGCGTGATCATACTTGGTCACCACCAGCGCATCGCAGGGCGGCAGATTATCGAGCGCTCCCTGGCACATGCCTGCTGCCGCCTTGCCAACCGCGAGCACCAGGTCGGGATGGAAATCGTTATCGACACTGAGCGCGTTCGCAACCGCCTGATAACCGGACACGGCTGCAATCGCCGCATTCCAGATATGGTTTATGGTTTCATTTCCAGGGTCTGATATGACCATTCGATTTCCCAAATTCAACGCTGCATTACTGTGTCGTGAAAACCTGACAAAAACAAGATGCGAGCAGGACAATGCCGGATATTATTGCAGAATTTGGCGTATGCCCGGTAAGGGATTATGATGTCAGGCCAATCCAGGATCATAGCGCGGGAGATATTGCAATGACTGCATCTGTTACCACTACTTTGAATGATGTCAACATCGATACCGTTGCTGGCCTCGCCGGCAAGATTCAGCAGGAACCCGAAGTAGCCGCGACCAAATGGAATGCCAGGGTAAACTGGAAAGGAGGTTTCCGTTCCGAGGCTACGATTCGTGACTTTGAGCCGCTGACCTCCGACGAACCTGGTGCGCTTGGCGGCACTGATTCAGGACCTAATCCGGTCGAGCAGGTGCTGGCCGCGCTTGGTAATTGTCTTGCCGTTGGCTACGCCGCCAACGCAACCGCTGCCGGAATCGAACTCAAAGATCTCAGTATCGAACTTGAAGGCGATCTCGATCTGCATACCTTTCTGGGCCTGGCTAGCGGCAATGCCGGCTACGACAATATATCGGTAAAAGTTAAAATCGATAGTGATGCAGCAGCAGAAGACATTAAGGCCCTGCACGAAAAGGTCGTCGGGACTTCACCGGTAGGACATACCTTGTGCCGGGAAGTACCGGTTAGTATCGACCTGGTTTGAACACAGCAACCTAGCGATAAAATACCAGCGCACGCGCCTCGACACTCTCGCGGGGTTTCGCATCTGCCGGGGCATCGGGCAGTCGAATCGCACTGTGAATACTGCAGGGATTGACCCCGCCATCGATCGAATCAAAGGTTTTGAATAATAACACCTCGTCAGGGCGCATTTTCGAAAAGTAAAACCAGCGTTGCTCATCCCTGTGCAGTGCAAGCTGGATTTCACCGGTGTGATTGGGCGCGCGACGCTCGGTGTCGACCAGGTCGGCTGCAGTCAGGCTGCGCGTATCGCATAGAGCGAGCGGAAAGTCTTCAACCGGATCGACCAGCGGACGCCAGACGTTAACGATCTGAAACCGACCCTGCGCGAGCCCTGCGGCTTCATCACCCAGGCTTTCCTGCAAACAGACAAAACCGGAGTTCGCGGTGTAGTCATTGTGAACCAGGTAAGCCGGTTCACGCACCTGTTTGAGCTCGCGCAGTTCTGGAGCGGAAGCGCGTACCGTGTAATCGAAGATATGGACACGGTAGCAACCGGTAGTCGCCTTGAGGAAAGTTTCGATTTCTGCCGCGTAAACCGAATCAATCTCGGACTGGTCGAGAAAATTCTGTACCCGGGTAGGAAATTTATGCAGGCTGAAACCCGACGGATGCATTCCAAATTCACCCGGTAAATCTTTATCCGTTCGCAGCCTGGCATCCTCGACCTCGACAGAGACAATATTCATCGGTTGGTCGATTTTATGCGCCGCGTCACGCCCCGCACTGGAAGCGTAATAAATGGGTCGCTCGGATCTCCCGGCTAAAAATTCAACCTTTGCCTGTAATGACATATCAAC